>NZ_BAAGSP010000090.1:0-521 GCF_054782375.1 Yaniella soli | reverse complement strand
AGGCAGTGTTCTCAACGATCGGAGCCACCCGTCAGCAGACTTATCGACATAATCCCCACCTCGGCATAAATCGATTTATGCAGATATCGCCATAAATTGACGAATTTGGCTACGTTCCGATCGATGCTGAAGGCTCCAGACTGCTCTTCCAGGTCATCTCAGACGGCTACGAAAAACGCAGCCTCATCCTCACCACGAATCTGGAATTCTCCCGGTGGGGCACCGTCTTTGGCGACGACACCATGGCCGCCGCGGTCATCGACCGCATCGTCCATCATGGCCGACTCCTGCAATTCCGCGGCGAGTCCTACCGCGTCAAAAACGCACTCATGAAATAACCCTTATCGCCATTGTGGCAGGAAACCCTGCCACAATGGCCGGATTCTTATCGCTTTAATGGCCGACTTCTTATTGACAAAACACAGCTGGGGCGGTTGTGTTCGATCCAGGACGACTTGTAAGATACCAAACCCGCGGCTGTGCCAGGAGTTGGTGCGCTCAATCATCCACCGTTTGGTGTG
>NZ_BAAGSP010000089.1:0-551 GCF_054782375.1 Yaniella soli | reverse complement strand
TGTGGCAGTATCTTGCGGACCTTGTGCAGATACACGGTGCGATAAATGGCCTCGTGACTGATGTGCATCCGCGTATTCATCGGGTAGTCCAACCGCAACCTGCCAGCGATTTGTTCCGGGGACCAATACCGCTGTAACCGTGAGCTCACGTAGTTGGTCAACACCGGATTCTTTTGGAGTTTCAGTCGTTGTGGGCGGGCACGGTTGCGGGTTGCCCGGTCATGAGCGTCGATGGCTCGATACTGCTTGGTCCCTTTGTTCTTGGTGATTTCTCGACTGATCGTCGAAGGGGCTCTGCCCAGTTCTGCTGCCATGGTTCGAAGTGATTTCTCGGCTGCTAGCCCACGGGAAATTTCTTCCCGCTCGGCGAGTCTCAACGCTGTGGGCGGGGGTGTGGGTTCTGGGAACCAGATCCCACCACGAGGCCGCAGGATCGAAAATACCGATCCCGGTGGTCTGTCGACCGTTTCGGAAATCTCAGTAAATGAATGTCCTTGTTTCCATAGTTCCCAGACTCGGCGGCGTTGGGTCTCCGGAAGTCCAGGCCGTCC
>NZ_BAAGSP010000088.1:0-636 GCF_054782375.1 Yaniella soli | reverse complement strand
GCCCGCGGCTTCCGAAACCCCCACAACTACCGACTCAGAATGTTGCTGATCGCAGGCGGCCTAGACCACCAACCCCACCCTTAAACCGGAAGAGCCCGAATACCCAAAGGTTTTAGCAGCTCCCGGCTATAAAACCCGGCAGCGATTACCAGGCGATCAAACACACGCCGCGCACCCGTGGCCGTGATCATTGTCCAGCGCGCATTAGGTGCCCGTTCGATGCGTAAGACCTGCCTGTTTTCTTGAAGTTCGCCGCCTTGCCCTGTCAGTGCCGTTGCCAAGCCCTGACTCAGCGATTCCGGTCGCACGTGCCGTTCGTCTTCCAGATGTATGACGCCAGCGGCCGAGCGGGAGATGGCCGGATCAAAATCGGCAATCTCTGAACCTTGATAGACGCTGGTCGTGCCGGCGTAGCCCAGACGGTGCATCTTCTGCGTGACATCGCGATAATTCTCCAGATTCTGTGCTTGCTGGAACACGACCCCGAGTCCATCTCGATGATGTTCGAATTCAACACCGCGCTCTAATAGCTGATCAAAGTGGCTCATCGTAAAAATGAGTGTAGTTGGTGTCTGAATCCGCCGGTGTCGAGCAGTGCTCTGGTGATGTAATGCATGAGATTACGGAAGCCTAAGG
>NZ_BAAGSP010000087.1:0-715 GCF_054782375.1 Yaniella soli | reverse complement strand
CGAGCCTCATTATGGCGACGTCAACACCAATACCGGGCCCAGCAATAACACTACACAGCACGCGGCCACACTTTACAAACACGACTGTAGTACTAGAAATGAAAATACGCAGACCCTCCACAAAACCCGGGACTTGACAATGGGAGAGGGGACCGCGGATCCCTAGCGAACTGGCTCAACAACCTACGGAACGTGCGCAATATATGCGCTCATTATGGTCGTGTGTGGAACCGTACTTTCGACGTCTTGATTGACGCGCCGGGGGCTTCCCGTAATGACCCTCATGATTATTTATTCTCCCTCATAGATGCGGGAATAAACAATAAACTTTATGGTGTCCTCACCATTATGCGGTATCTGCTCTGCAGCATAGCTCCCGAAAGAACAGACGTCATTGATATCGCTGATTTCATCGAGCAGCAGGCGACAATTACTCAGTTTGACATGCAGCAGCTGGGTTTCCCGAACGACTGGAGATCGAAATCGATCTGGGCGCGTGACTTCTCTCTTGATGATGCGTCCATGGTGACAGCCAGCCTTCTTGACCGGACTGATAGCCTTACGGCCGTTGATACGCGTGCTGTCCTCACAGCAGCGACAGTCACAGAGCCGGAGAAACGGAGCGTGTCAAATCAAATGAGACGTGTCATGCGTTTTCTAGTTGGCTAGTTTGGGTTCGTTTGGCGGGATCGTTGATGGTGGCTTTCTCAGGCAA
>NZ_BAAGSP010000086.1:0-852 GCF_054782375.1 Yaniella soli | reverse complement strand
TCGATACGCAGCAAGATCTTACGTCAATGTTGGTAAGCCCAACGCATGTTGGCGGTTCATTTACCACGAATATCATCCACACCGGAGGACGAATAATGATGTACGCTACTCGCCGCGAGCGGATCGAAGCCGAGAAGATGCAGCTCCGCGGTCGCCGTATGCGCTCCATGAAAGCAAGCGTGGCCGGGTTCGCCACCTTTGCTGGCGTGACCGTAGCCGGAGTTGCACCGGCTCACGCCGACCACAACGTCGAAAGCGGAGACACACTCAGCGGAATTGCCGCGCAATACGAAGGTGTCACAGTTTCCAGCCTGATGGAGTCCAACGGACTGTCATCGCACTTGATCTACCCGGGCCAGAACCTGTCCTTCGACAGCAGTTCCAGCTCATCCGACTCCGCTAGCACCGCCTCATCAACTTCCGGTAGCACCTACACGGTTGTTTCAGGCGATACTCTGGGTCGCATTGCTACCCAGAACGGAACTTCCGTATCAGCACTGATGACCGAGAATGGTCTTTCCTCGCACATGATCTACCCGGGTGATCAGTTGACCATCCCCGGTGGTTCAGCCTCCGCCGGCTCCAGCTCTTCAGCTAGCACCTCGACCGGCTCGAGCTCGTCATCCAGCACCAGCACTGCCAACGAAGCAAGCTCCTCATCGAATAGCAGCAATTCGAGCAGCGCAGTTTCCACCGCATCCACCGGTTCGACTACCTCGACTTCGGGCTCTTCCTGGGCAGTCAGCACTGCAAACAGCTCAGGCGCCAGCTACCGTCTGGGCGCTAACGGCGCGGGTAACCAGTGGGACTGCTCCAGCTTCAGCCAGCAGGCCTTGAGCCAGGATGGCAAGA
>NZ_BAAGSP010000085.1:0-930 GCF_054782375.1 Yaniella soli | reverse complement strand
TCCGCGGTTTCGGGTTGGCGTGCCGGTGATGGGTGGCCCTGGATCGGCCCACCAGCGCACAAGCCATCACGATACCCACCAGTGCAGCCAGCAGATCTACAGTTTGGGCTTGCCAGGTGCGCCACTGGGCCCGGGTCACGGGGTCTGTTTCTTGGAGAGTGCTTCCAAAAACGACACACCTTTTCCCAAAACCTCTAACGCGGCTTCACGGTCGGCGATGACCTGATCCTTCCGCGTGGATTCTGACTCTAATTTGGCAACTTGCTTCTCCAAGGCAGCGATCCGTTGCTGCTCAGCAGACCGCTGACGCGAACCAGATTTCTTCTTCGTCATAGTTCCCAGTGTGCCCGCTTCGATCGCGGCACGCCACTCATTGACATGGGAATCATCAAGCCGTTCCAGGCGCAACACAGCACCTTTAGTGCCCAACGGGGCCGCTTCATACTCGGCGACCACCGCCCATTTATATTCATTGGTAAACGTTCGTCGAGCAGCTCGACCAGCCCGCGGTGGTGTTTGGTGCTCCACGGCCACCGGCAGCGAAGACACTGAGGGCTGTTGCTGCATCGTTTCAGATGGATCAGTGGTCGTCGTAGTCAAGGTCATGCTGAGTTCTCCTAAAGTCAGTGCCCCAGCCATCTAACCATCAGTCCGGGTGTCTCACCTCAGTCTGGCAGATAGGGGTAGCGTAGCGCTCGATACTGTATCCCTCTGTCAGAGTGGTGTTTCAAGCCCGCTACGGACTGGCCGTGGCGTGTGCGGTTCCATAACCCCATATTCAAAGCGTCCAGGGCCAGGTCGGTATACATCCGCGTGGAGGTCTGCCACCCGACGATCATCCGCGAGAACACATCTAATACGAAGGCCACATACACCCAGCCGGCGGCCGTGCGAACATAGGTCAAGTCTGCAACCCACAATTCGTTGGGC
>NZ_BAAGSP010000084.1:0-934 GCF_054782375.1 Yaniella soli | reverse complement strand
GTCACTCACATAGACTGCTGCCTATGACGATCTGCGTTTTACCGCATGACAGCAGGCGACTCGACAGATAAAAAGCACACGTTTTGTCCTTTAAGCCGCATTGTCCATCTTATGATGTTTGTGTTCTTGCTATTTTGGCTGCCTAAGCAGAAGATGGTTAATCCTTTTGCGCGCCTAGTAGGTATCATCGTGGCGCTCCTAATCCCGTTCATCGGACCGGTAGCAGTGTGGTTCGGTGCGCGACGGAACACCGCGACAGGAAGCAACCATGAAGCACACCATCATGCATCATCTACGACCGACAAGACGGACGCTCGAAATGGTTATAGCAAAACCGTACGATGATGAACCACATAGAGGGCTAGACTAAAATCGTGACTTTGGCTGCCGAATAGCGGGGCGGGGTCGCGATGGTTCTGAAGGGACAGAGTATGGGAAAAAGGGCGCCCGAACGGCGCGTCATCCGCCTCTGTCCGGACTACGGGCGAGATTGGCCGCTGTGGGAGTCATCGACACCAACAAGGGCCGTCGGCTACACCACTGATCCTGAGATCTACGACCTCTCCGAGCAGCTGAGCCAAGACATGGCCCGGTGGAACGCCTTCTGGGAGCAGCATTTCGATCCCTTCGAGGGCTGGGACGATCATGAGAGTCGTGAACGGTGGCGCAGAGAGGGTGAACGGATCGCGGCATGCCTCTGCCGCGAAGTCGTATTGTTTGCCGATGTGCAGTATGAACCGTGGCCACTTGAAGAGTTGACCCCGGAGGAGACACCGCAACCAGAGCTGTAATCTATCTCGAAAAGAACGGCGGGGCAGAAGTGTTCTGCCCCGCCACTATTGTACGCCCGGCATGGGCACTTACTTGGAGGTGGAAGTCCTCTGGAGGAGAAGATGGTTTAACTCCTAGCCGATGGCAACTGCTGCATCGTGAG
>NZ_BAAGSP010000083.1:0-964 GCF_054782375.1 Yaniella soli | reverse complement strand
GCCAGGATCCTGGAGCCACTCGCCAGTACGTAAACACGTGACAGATCCACTACGCGACTGGCTGGATACTGCGCCAACACCCGACCGGCGACGACTCCTTGTCGGATTGCACCAAGCCGCAGATGCCACCGATTTTGACACCGCCACCAAAGCCGCCACCCGACTGATTACCATCGGTGATGATCCGTCCACGCCCGCATTAGGCATGCTCGCCCGCAGGATGGCCCAAGGCAGCGAACCCACCGTCGAGGTAGTCAACCTCGGGATATATGACCAGCTGACCCAACGGGAGGCCACCGCATGACTATTAGTGTTGACGACATCGTGACGTTAGGTCGCCAGGCAGCCCTGACCAGCACAGTGCTAGCAAAATGGGCCGAACACGGCACCCCGAAACAACGAGAATACCTCCATGGCCTGCTGACCGCAGAGACCGAATCACGCCAAGCGTCACGGCGCCACCGATTGATGCGAGCCGCCAAATTGCCGACGTTGAAGTCCCTTGAAGGCTATGACTGGTCCCAGATCAGTTTTCCTCCCGATTATGGCCGCGAACAGCTCATCAGCATGGACTTTATCGACCAAGCCCAAAACCTGGTGCTCTACGGTGATGTTGGCACCGGCAAAACCCACCTGGCCATCGCCCTGGCAGCAGCGGCCTGCCAGCAAGGTACCCCCGCCCGGTATTTCACTACCGCCTCACTTGTGATGCACCTCCGCCGGGCCAAAGACCATAACCGACTCGATAAAGAACTGACCTTGTTGGCCAGAAACAAGCTGCTCATTATTGACTTATGCCGAGGTGGGGATTATGTCGATAAGTCTGCTGACGGGTGGCTCTGATCGTTGAGAACACTGCCTTTGACAGCTTTTTCTAGCTGAGACGTATCGGCATAATTACGGCTGGGTCATGATGTTTTCTAAGGAACAAAACGTTCCTGATGGGAGAACAGATCATGACTGG
>NZ_BAAGSP010000082.1:0-985 GCF_054782375.1 Yaniella soli | reverse complement strand
TTAGGGCGTGTCTCCTATATGTGCGATGATTTATCGTTCAGAGTGGAGGTATGAGTCATGCTTCTACTTCTCGATATCAGACGCTGACGGATGAACAATGGGTGCGTATAGAACCATTGTTGCCCTCAAATGCCGGGCGGAAAGGCCACCCGTTTCGTGACAACCGCAAGATCGTAGAGGCCATGATCTATCGGGCCAGGACTGGCATGCCGTGGCGTGATCTACCGCGTGAGGCGTTTGGTCCATGGCAGACCGTGTGGAAACGACACCGCCGCTACGCTGCTGATGGCACCTGGGATGAGGTCCTAGCGGCATTGCTTGCTGAGGCGGATGCTGCCGGAGAGATCGACTGGACGGTATCTGTTGATGCCACCATTACGCGTGCTCATCAGCACGCCACCAATACCACCCGGCCCGATCAGCCCACAGGGGGCACGTTCGATCACGAACAATAGGGGTAAGGCATGGCAGGAACCTGCTGGGCATGCAGTAGGACGGTCTCGAGGCGGGCTGTCATCGAAACTGCACGCTGCTGTTGACGGCAACGGCATGCCGTTGGCGATCGTGCTTACGGGTGGCCAACGCCATGACGGTGCGATGTTAGCCGAGGTGCTGGACGATATTCGCGTCCCCCGGCTTGGCCCAGGTCGGCCACGCACCAGACCGGATGCAGTCATTGGTGATAAAGCCTATTCCAACGGCATCATCCGCAGAATGTTGTCGGCCCGCGGGATCCGGGCGGTGGTCCCACAGAAGTCCAATGAACACACCGCCCGCAAACGCAAAGGCACTCGTGGTGGACGCCCACCGGCTTTTGACCCCAACACGTATAAAGGCCGCAACGTCGTGGAACGCCACTTCGGCCTAGCGAAACAATGGCGCGCCATCGCTACCCGCTACGACAAAATGGCCATCACCTACCGGGCTACCGCAGTCCTCTGCGCTGTCGTAGCCTGGCTACGCAAATAGGAGACACGCTCTAGTT
>NZ_BAAGSP010000081.1:0-1031 GCF_054782375.1 Yaniella soli | reverse complement strand
GCTGGCACAAACAACGCCACACCGCTCGGCGCGTGTTTGACCGGCTGGTCGCTGAGCATGACTATCCGGGCTCGTATTCACCAGTGCAACGCTATGTCAAACAATGGCGAGCTGAACACCGCCAACCAGCCGAAGGCTACTCCGAGCTGGATTGGCCCGCAGGCACGATCCAAGTAGATTTCGGCCAAGCCCAAGCACTCATCGCCGGAGTGATGACCGTATTGCATGTATTGATCGTGACGTTTCCGTTTTCCAATATGCGCTACGCCCAGGCCTACCGGGGTGAAACCGCTGAATGCGTTTGCCATGGTCTGCGCACAATCTTTGAACACATTGGTGCGGTGCCACCGATGATGGTCTTTGATAACGCTACCGGTATTGGCAAACGCGTCCAAGACAAAATCATCGAGACCAACTTGTTCTCAGCCTTTCGATTGCATTATCGAGCCCATTCTCGATATTGCAATCCGGCCTCGGGCCATGAGAAAGGCAGCGTGGAAAACGCGGTCGGCTTCTTGCGCCGCAACCTGATGGTCCCCGAACCCGAAGCGATCTCCTTGGCCGGGTTGAACACCATGTTGCTGGCCCGCTGCGACGAATTAGCAGCCCAAGACCATTACCGGCACAAGGTGCCCATCAGCCAACTCTTCGCCCAAGATCTCGATGCCTGTTTAGCCCTGCCCGGTATCGGATTCGATGCAGTGCGCTACGAATCACGAAAAGCTGATCGCCGAGGATATATTCGCGTCGAGGCCAACACCTATGCCGCCGGGCCAAGCTTTCATGATCGTTGCCTGACCGTGGGGATCCGAGCCAATACTCTTGAAATTCTAGACGAACACAACACACCGGTCGTCACATTCCAACGTGTATTCGGCCAGCAGCCCGGCACGATCTTTGAACCCGCAGCCCTACTACCACTATTAGTGGCCAAGCCAGGATCCTGGAGCCACTCGCCAGTACGTAAACACGTGACAGATCCACTACGCGACTGGCTGGATACTGCGCCAACACCCGACCGGCGACGACTC
>NZ_BAAGSP010000080.1:0-1038 GCF_054782375.1 Yaniella soli | reverse complement strand
CAGTTCATAGGGCTCGGCCGGCACGGGATGCAGATGCTGTAGTTCTTGTGTGAGGCGTTCTGCTGGGATGAATCCGGCGGCGTGCTCACGGTGATTGATATCGTAGACCCACTGATCACATGCCTCTTGCAACTCGGCGAAACTGGCATACTCGGCTCGCAGGTTCACACCGGTGGGGACCAGATCAGCTTTGGCGACTTTCACTGCGTTTTCTACTCCACCCTTGGTTGCTGGGTCATAAGGCACACACGTATGGATCGCCGTTCCATACCAACGGGCAGCAGAGACGATCCGTTGATTGCGCACCGGCAGATTACACACATGGTCCACGGTCACGGTTTTCTCGTTATCAGTCAACACCGCCGATGGCACTCCGCCCAGGGTGCGGAAACAGGCGTCTAAGGCGCCGATGACACTGGGCATTTGTTTATCAAACAGTGGGATCACGAACCGGAATTTCGACCACGCCAGCCAGGCCACGAATAACACCGTGGCTTTACCAGCTACCATTGGGCCATCGCCGAAGTCGTATTGCAACCACTGGCCCGGTGCCGGTACCCAGGGCTTATGCACCCGCTGCTGGGCGGCAGCATAAGTGTTTTTGGCTTCGCGAACCGCTCTGGAAGTCGACCGCTGCGAACCGGTGTAGCCCATCCCCTCCAGGGCCTCGTGGACTTTATGCGCCATAATCGTCCCGCTGGAACGATCCACCAGTTCGTCGATTTTGTCACGATAGTCATCGGTGAGCTTGGCACGAATAACCCGTTTGGGTAGCGGATCGCCCGCCTGGCGGGCGAGCACAAATTTCTTGACGGTGTTGGGTGCGCACCCAACATGCTTGGCGGCGGCTCGGTATGAGCCATGTAGATCAAATGCTTCTAGAATATCCATGATGAGCCTTTCGGTTTTCATCAATGGCCTCCCGGTGGTCACTGAATATGTCTGGCGACTTTCAGTTCACCACTTGGGAGGTCATTTTGCTTGGAAGACAAACCGAACCCGTTGCTCACCGGGAGAAATACTGGTTACCGGCCTGTC
>NZ_BAAGSP010000079.1:0-1072 GCF_054782375.1 Yaniella soli | reverse complement strand
ATCAGCTGGGTTTTCGGTTTTGAAGTACAGCAGCCAGCCCACGGCTTTGATCGCGTGATCGGGACGGAGCCCGCGGTGTTTTCGCAGCAGTTCTTTGGCAGCGGTGTTGACTCCGCCTTCGAGTGGATTCGTGGTCTTGGGTAGCGTCTCATAGGGTTGGCCGTGGGTCATCCAGGTGAACAGTTTCTGGCCGGTGATCAGCCCGTTGATCAGTTTGTAGGCTCTGCGTAGTCGTAGGTGGGTGTACCACCATTTCTGGCCTGGTCGAACGTGCCAGGGCCGCTCAGAGCGGCCCTGGTTGGCGTAGGTGCGTTCCTTGAGTACACGGTCCCACCGCGAGGCCCAGGAGGCGAATTCTGCCTGGAATGCAGCCGCCTGGTCGGGTGTGGTGATCGTGTTCAGCGTCTTGACCAGTGCCAGCAGCTCACGGCCCGGTTGGGTGCGCGGATTGCGGGTCAGATGGGTGTGGATACGTTGGCGGATATGGAAATAACATCGCTGCACAGACGTGTCTGGCCACAGACTCCGCATGACTCGTTCCAGTGGCCCGTTGCCATCAACCACCGCGATATCTGGTGCCGGCAAATCCTGGATCAGTAGCGTCCAGGAGGCGTTCTTCTCGCGGTCACAGAACTGCCAGCCCACCACGTGGGCGCCGTTGTAGGCCACCAGGACGCAGTAGCCGTTGAAATAGGTGCCATCCAGCATCAGATACCGATGAATCTCCCCGGTGGGCTCGGGTTGTGGTGGTGTGATGTTCCAGCACCAGGCGGTGCGGCGGTGGAAGGTTTTGGCACTGATATGGTCTGGCATCTGCCCGGTGAAGAGCCAATTGAAAAACCAGCCCAGCTGATGTCGGCGGGCCACATCATCACGGGTGTTGGCCCTGCTGGCCGATGCGCCACAGGCTGGATCTTTGCACCGAAATCGTTGGGTGCCTTTGGGCGTTTTACCGTTAGCACGCATCGGTCGACCACATACATCACATTTGGGTTTTCTTCCAGCAAGAGTCACTCACATAGACTGCTGCCTATGACGATCTGCGTTTTACCGCATGACAGCAGGCGACTCG
>NZ_BAAGSP010000078.1:0-1137 GCF_054782375.1 Yaniella soli | reverse complement strand
GGCTCATCGTAAAAATGAGTGTAGTTGGTGTCTGAATCCGCCGGTGTCGAGCAGTGCTCTGGTGATGTAATGCATGAGATTACGGAAGCCTAAGGCTGTGCCGCGCAGGTGTTCGATTCTGCCGTTGATGGCTTCAGTGGGCCCATTGCTGGTACCGACGTGATCGAAGTATGCCAGGATATCTGCGGCTCGGCGTTTCATGGTCCGGCCCAAGGTTTGGAGTTCTTTGAGCGTGTTCGGAACGCCCTTGCTGATGGAATCTATCAGTTTCCTGAGCCGCTTTTTGGCTTGTTTTCGGTCGGGATGACGGTAGGCCGCCACGATCCGTTGGTAGATGTCATAGGTGGTTTGCACCGGCTGATGGTCAGGGTTGGCAAACACAGCGTCCAGGCGGGTCTGTTGTCGTTCTGTCAGGTAGTCTTTGCCGGTTTTCAGTACTTTGCGGATCCCATAGAGCGGATCGTCCTTGCGCCCCCGATGGCCCAGCGTGGCCTGTTGAATCCGTTGCCGGGCCTTATCCACGGCTTGGCCCGCCAGGGCGACCACGTGGAAGGGATCCATCACCGTGACCGCTTCGGGCAGAGTTTCAGCGGCTGCAGTTTTATAGCCCGTGAACCCATCCATAGCCACGATCTCCACCCCGGCGCGAAACGCGCTGGTTTGAGCCTCGAGCCAGGTAATAAACGTTTGTTTGGATCGGCCCGGGACCATATCCAACAACCGCGCAGGACCGGTGCCATCAGCCACCGGGGTCAGATCGATCACCACAGTGACATATCGGTTGCCCCACCGGGTATGACGCCACACATGCTCATCGACCCCTAACACTCTGACGCCATTGAGTCGGTTGGGATCCTCAATGAGCAACCGCCGGCCGGTCGCCAGCACCGCGTCGTTGGCGGTATGCCAGGACACGCCAAGATTGGCAGCCACCCGGGCAATGGATAACCGGTCGATGACCACCGATTTCAACGCCCACAACGCGGCCGCATGCGAGAGTTTAGCTTCTGGGGCCACCACGGACGTGGTGTCTTGTTGCCACACACAAGCACACGCATCACACCGATACCGACGCAACCGCAAATGCAGCTGGGTTGGCCGCCAGCCCATGGGCACGTGGGTGACGTTGCGCACCAC
>NZ_BAAGSP010000077.1:0-1293 GCF_054782375.1 Yaniella soli | reverse complement strand
GTTTGAGCACTTCCATCTTCGAAAAGACCTCGACTTTTTTATGCCTTCAACACACCCCGGTCACCAAACCGATCTACACCCAAAATTCCGAAGAGCCGCTAAACGTCGGCTGTCTGGCAGGACGATGGTTGGATCTTGCCTGCTGAGTAGAATATTGGCCGCGGACTCTGTCTCAACTAGACCGCTGAGTACAGCTACTCGCGGGGCAAATTCATTCCAGTCAGGTAAACCAGATGGGGCAGAAGCGCCGACGCCTAATAAACTCGTTAAGTGTGCGTCACCCACGAGGGGTTTAAAGTTTTCTAGGAGCTCCTGATTAATGTCGGGTGCGCTCATTCCGTTCATCATACTGTCGTAAGCTTCGGGACCGGTATGTTCGGGCGACCGGCAGCGCCACACAGTGGTGTTCCGGTCTTCGCATTGTCGCCGCCGTTTGGTCTCTTATTGCTGTTCGCGTGCTGCCTGGTCAAATCCGATATTGACTGGGTGGCACCACGGAGGTCGTCAGGTTTTTCGATTGACCTGGCGGAGTAAATAATTACGTATAAACACGGGTTTTACCCGATGTGCTTGGTCATCGCCTGTGGTGTCATCGACGTACAGCGGCGTGGGAGGATCACCGGTCTGCATGATTGCCCGCCAAGCCTGCGTATCAGCGCCTCAATCAAGCGAGGCACCAACTCCGATGACGTCACCCGTCGCCTAGGACTTACACCAGTAGTAAGCCCTTGTCACCTATTGAATGTGATGTATATCATGTTATGCTTTCGAAAACGAATTTCGAAAGCATCCCTGGCATTTATGCGTCAGGCCTTTACGGAACGGGCCTCATCACCCGTTGGTGCGTCACTCACACACACGAAGGAGCTTGAAATGAAGTCTCGCCGAATAGTTACAGGAATCACCGCGGTAGTCGCGATAACAGCGCTCGCAGCCTGCGGTGGCGATGCCGATACCAACGGGAATGGGGGAGGAGACGAGCAAGCCGAAGAGAACTTCACCTCCGAACTGATTTTCGCAACGGGTGGCACCGCAGGCGTCTACTATCCCTTTGGTGGGGAGCTCGCCACGATTTACGAGAACGAGATCGAAGACATCTCGGTCAACTATGTGGAATCCGGTGGGTCAGCTGAAAACGTGGGCCAAATCTATCAAGAAGAATGGCAGATCGGTTTTTCTGACAACGGCACAACGAACCTAGTACTACAGTCGTGTTTGTAAAGTGTGGCCGCGTGCTGTGTAGTGATATTGCTGGGCCCGGTATTGGTGTTGACGTCGCCATAATGAGGCTCG
>NZ_BAAGSP010000076.1:0-1371 GCF_054782375.1 Yaniella soli | reverse complement strand
GATCTGTTCTCCCATCAGGAACGTTTTGTTCCTTAGAAAACATCATGACCCAGCCGTAATTATGCCGATACGTCTCAGCTAGAAAAAGCTGTCAAAGACAGTGTTCTCAACGATCAGAGCCACCCGTCAGCAGACTTATCGACATAATCCCCACCTCGGCATAAATCGATGACGATCAGATCGCAATTGGTCAGGGTGTGGATCTTTTTCTCGACCCGGTTATCTACTCGATAGGCTGCTACCAGCTCCTCGAGTTGGGCCAGGGTGATCCATTGGGCTTTGCCGCCAGTGGTGACGATTTTATGCGCCAACGCCTGGCAGAGATGGGTTTTTCCGGTGCCGGCAGGCCCGGCGATGACGAGGTTTTCCTGGCGCGTTACCCAGTCGAGTTCGGTGAGATAATTCAGGGTTTGGTCTGGCACGGTCGATAGTTCTGGATTGAAGGTGTCCAGGGTTTTGGACTCGGGCACCCCCAGTGCCCGCAGGCGGCGTTGCAGGCTCACAGCTTGGCGGCCGGTGACTTCAATCTCCAGTACGGCGGCGAGGGTTTCGTGGGGTCCCCAACGTTGCACCCGGGCTGTCTCGAGCAGTTCGGCGGCTTGGCGGCGGGCGTGTGGCATATTCAGATATTTCATGGCCTCAAACAAGCCTGGATCCAAGGTGGTTTGTGTGGTGGTGATGCTCATAGGTTAGGCCACCTGTCCCATCAGCTGCCAGCCGGCCGTACCCTGGGCCAAACTGTGATCAGCACTACTGCGGGGCTCGGTGGTGGTCACGGGGGCGCGTTGCAGGATGGATTCCACATCGGCCACCAAAAACCGGCCCACCGCTGCAGCGGTGGCTAACGCGTCATTGACTTGGCTGGTCGGCCAAGCCGCCGTGAGTGCTGTGAGTAACGGGATACGTTCTTTCAGCCGGGGTGTCCCATCAGCAGCGGCAGCTCGAACATAAGCCTGCGCTCCGGCACCAATCGCCAGGAATTGTTTTTCTGCAGCAGATTTTGGCATGATGCTGCGTTGTTGCGGGCCGGTGGCTGTGGTGGCTGGGAAATGCGCATCGTCCATGATGATGTCGCCTCGAGCACCCAGCTGGTGGTTGGCAATATGGCGGGTGATGCCATCACCATCACGCGCGGTGATCACCAGCGCATTGTTGACTCGATCCTCGCGCACCATGACGTTGGCGCCCATATACGCATAGGGCACCGAATATTGCACATGCTGGTAGGTGACCATTGGCGTATTGGCCGGCACTGACCGCTGCTGGCCCACAGCCAGTTCATAGGGCTCGGCCGGCACGGGATGCAGATGCTGTAGTTCTTGTGTGAGGCGTTCTGCTGGGATGAATCCGGCGGCGTGCTCACGGTGATTG
>NZ_BAAGSP010000075.1:0-1413 GCF_054782375.1 Yaniella soli | reverse complement strand
TACTACAGTCGCTTTTATTTTTGGTGGTGTCGGCGGTTTAATCGGACAGTGCTGAAATGTCGTGTTAATTCTGTCGTATGAGTGAGAATATTGGTGTGGCAGAAATCCGTGAATGGGCCCAGGGCCTGGAAGAAATTCGTGAGCTGATTGGTGAGCAGTTCGCCCGAACTGAACCGCGCGATAATGCGATCGGCTACATCCAAGGACTCTTATCGGATGAGGAACGCAAGAACTCGTGGACGTTATCTGAGCGGGCCGGGCAGTCCAGACCGGATGGAATGCAACGGTTGCTATCGACCACGGATTGGGACCCGGATACTGTCCGAGATGCGCTGATGGGCTATGTGGCCCAACATCTGGGTGATCCGGCCGGGATCTTGGCGATTGATGAGACGGGGTTTTTGAAAAAGGGGACTGCCTCGGCTGGGGTGGCCCGACAGTATTCCGGCACCGCAGGTCGGGTCGAGAACTGTCAGATCGGGGTGTTTGTAACCTATGCCACCAAGCATGGCCGCACGTTTGTAGACCGGGAGCTCTATGTGCCCAAGGCGTGGATCCAGGACCCAGACCGGTGTACCAAGGCTGGGATCCCTAGTGAGCGGCAGGCGATGGCCACCAAACCACAGTTGGCTGCTGCGATGATTGAGCGAGTCTTAGATGCTGATGTGCCCGCGCAATGGGTCACCGGTGACACCGTATATGGTGCCAATCATGGCCTTCGTGAGCGATTGCAGGCTCGGCGCATGCATTATGTACTGGCCGTACCAAAAAACCACACCGTCACCATGCCCAGCTCGAGCACCCTGGGAGTCGAAGCTCGAGCAGATGAGGTCATTGCAACCCTGGATGCCCGGGCATGGCGGGAACGCACGGCCGGCCCCGGGACCAAAGGCGATCGACGATACGCTTGGGCTCGTGAGCGCCTCACCGGGCCAACCGATGACGGTGAGCATTGGTTACTGGCCCGCCGGTCACTGCAAGACCCTACCGATCTGGCCTATTACCTGTGCTACACACCGGCTAATACGACGTTGATCACTATGGCCCTGGTGGCCGGGGCCCGGTGGTCGATCGAGGAAACTTTTCAAACTTCCAAAGGCGAAACCGGGTTAGATCACTACCAGGTCCGCCAATACACTGGCTGGTATCGACACATCACCTTATCGATGTTCGCCCACGCGTTTCTCAGTGTCATCAGGGCTAAAAAGGGGGCCCAAATCCAGGTACCGGGGCTCTGGTGAGACTGTCCCTGCCAGAGATCCGACGATTGATCGTCAAGGTCGTCTGGAGCCACACGCCTGACCCGGACCACGTCCTGCGAGCCTCATTATGGCGACGTCAACACCAATACCGGGCCCAGCAATATCACTACACAGCACGCGGCCACACTTTACAAACACGACTGTAGTACTA
>NZ_BAAGSP010000074.1:0-1415 GCF_054782375.1 Yaniella soli | reverse complement strand
ATCCTGCCTGTGAGACTTAGTAGTAGCTGGTCTGGGACTAGCTGGCAGTATGGATGTCGGCCGTTGCTACCACCGGACGTGACTCGTATCCTGCTTGACCTTCAGAGTGTCTTTTGGCTGAATTGTCCGTTTGGATTGGTAGTGCGGCTGGCATCTGTCTGGCCCATGTCGGGTGACTTGATGAGAAGATTGTCCACCGTATCAACGGTGTGACCCGTCACAGGAATGTTCCGATGTGATGATGTACCCAGACTGGTACCGGCCGTTTAGCGGTCACTTGACCAGGCCCATCGCATTGGAGGTGCACTTACCACGTGTCCATCGTCGCAAGAACACATCCGTATGTTGTCGGTGTTGATACCCATGCTCGTAACCATGTGTACACGATCTTGGCTGCCAATACTGGCGAGCAGATCGATGCCCGAGATTTTCCCACGACCACCGCTGGGATTCGCCGGGCCATTGCTTGGGTGGCCCGGCGGACCGAGGCTGATGCTGATACCTTGTGGGTGATCGAAGGGGCTGCCTCCTACGGAGCTATTCTCACGGGCATCGTCGTCTCGCATGGCTACCCGGTGGCCGAAGCGCCGTGGATGGATGCCACCCAACGCCGCGGTGTCGGCAAATCTGATGCGCTAGATGCGCACCGCATTGCAGCGGCCACGTTACCGCTACCGGTGGACAAACTGCGCAGACCACGGCTCAACGACGGGGTCCGCCAAGCCATCCGGATCCTGGTGACCGCACGAAATTCTTTGACCACAGACCGCACCCGAGCCGTCAATGCCCTGACCGCGTTGCTGCGCAGCAACGACTTGAGTATGGATGCTCGCAAAGCGTTGAGTAAAACCCAGATGGCTGAAATCGCAGCATGGCGATCCCGTAACGAAGAACTCTCCTTGTCAATCGCCCGGGCTGAAGCAGTCCGGTTGGCCAAACACTTGCTAGCAGTCGATGAGCAGCTAGCTGCTAATGAGCGTCAGCTGACCGAGCTGGTCCAGATCAGTGAAGCCGCACCCTTACTGGAAGAAAAAGGGGTCGCTGCTATCAGCGCGGCGAAATGTTTGGCCGCATGGTCCCACCATGGCCGTATCACCACAGAGGCAGAATTCGCGTCATTAGCCGGGGCCAACCCAATCCCGGCATCCTCAGGCAACACCATCAGACACCGGCTCAACCGCGGCGGAGATCGTGCGCTCAATAGCGCCCTGCACATGGTGGCTGTCACCAGAATGCAACACGACGCAGAAACCCGAGCGTATGTCGACAAACGACGGGCCGAGCACAAAACCGATCGGGAAATCCGACGCTGCCTGAAACGGTACATCGCACGACGGATCTTCAAAGTACTCAATGCCTCAGCTGTCTCGATGCAACTGGCTTGACGGACATAGAAGAGTCAGCCAGTCCCAGAC
>NZ_BAAGSP010000073.1:0-1429 GCF_054782375.1 Yaniella soli | reverse complement strand
TATTCTCACTCATACGACAGAATTAACACGACATTTCAGCACTGTCCGATTAAACCGCCGACACCACCAAAAATAAAAGCGACTGTAGTACTAGGGATAGGTCGTTAAGTATTTGCATGGTTGCGCTCGATTCTTACGTCAGTTCATTGATGAGATTGCGTGCGGTGGTCATACCGTTTTCGATGGCCCCGTCCACGACGATGCCGCGCCAGCCGTTTGCCCATTCCGAGCCGGCGAACCGCATACGCGTGGTGGTATCCAGGATGTCTTGGTGGCCGTCAATGAACTGCCCTGTTCGCAGAGTCCCGAATGCTTGGCCGCTCCACTGATCGCGGTGCCAGTCGTGTCCGGTACTGTCGACGACCTCGATGTCGGGACGCCACTGATTCATTACTTCCTGGGCTGTTTCAACAGACGTCAGGTCAGGGAGGGCCTTGTGATCGGCGCCAAAGCCCATGAAGATCGTCGTATCGTCGTCCATGAAATATTCCGAGCGCATCAGCGAGATCTTTGATGTATGAGGTGCGTAGGCTTCCATCGGATGGTGCCCCTTAGCCTTGATCACGATCTTGCTGCCGGTCGCATTCCAGCCGCGTTCGGTGATACTGCGTAATTTTTGTGGCAATTGTGGGCTGAACTCGATGTTCTTCATCGCTCCGACCGGTACGGTTACAATGACGGCATCAGCTGCGATGGTTTCCCCGCCGTCCAGGGTGACCTTTGCCCCGGCGTCCGAGTGCTCGATCTTGGTTACCGGCGTGGACAGTCGAATAGGACAGCGCAGATCATTGGCGATGCCCTCGTAGATCCCGCGCATCCCGTTGATTGGCTTATAGCCCAGCAGAATGTCATCGATCAGCCGACGCCGGTGATCCGACAGTGCTGCCCACTGCTTGGCCATCAGTGCTGAACCATCATTGGGATCTCCGATGAACGTGGTCGACATGTAGCCATCTACGACGTCCATCTGTTCTTGCGTGAAATCTCCTTCGCGCAGCAGTTCCATCACGCTGGTCTTGTCATCTTTACGGAACTGTTCGCGAAGCTCAGCCGGACCGTTATATTCCTCCGAGAGCACCCATAGCGGGTCGAATGGGTTGGGCCAGTAGTCGGCCGAACGCTCATAGATTTTCTCGTAAGCGTCATTGATCAGCGTGTTCAAGTCCGCCTGGGTGCCATTTTTGATCTGGCCGTCAGTTCGCCAGTACACGTCATCGACCTCTGGCGAAGCGACCATCGACTGGCCGTAGCGCGTCATCTCCGACCAGGTAAACGGCTGGAACCAGTGAACCCAGGTCGCACCCATCTCCAGCTGACGACCCATGCGGTTATCCGGCTCTTCCGGTTTAAGGGTGGGGTTGGTGGTCTAGGCCGCCTGCGATCAGCAACATTCTGAGTCGGTAGTTGTGGGGGTTTCGGAAGCCGCGGG
>NZ_BAAGSP010000072.1:0-1485 GCF_054782375.1 Yaniella soli | reverse complement strand
GGCTCTTCCGGTTTAAGGGTGGGGTGAGGGTTTAAGACACGCCGGGGGTGAAGGTGGTGGAAGGTGTCGGGGTCTTCCGAAAATATTGGTAGCGACCAAGCAAACCAAATATTTCAGAGAAAGACCCCGACATTGTCTCAGCGTAGTTGCTCCACGGAGTTTTGTCCTGCCCACCACACAGATTCCTGCCACCGATGTGACGTTATTTTAGGTATCGAGGGCGCTCAACTGCTGGAGGCCACCCGCCACGATCGGCAGTTGGTCTTGGCTGTGGAAACCGTGCCGGGTCTGGTGGGATGTCCGGGGTGTGGCGTGGTCGCGGAATCCAACGGCCGACGGATTGTTGACCTGGTGGACGCGCCCTGGGCTGGGGTGCCGGTGCGATTGCGCTGGCATAAACGCCGCGGGATCTGCCACGAGCCACTGTGTGAGGTCAAGACCTTCACCGAGGAACATCCACCGCTGTGCGCACCCCGGGCGAAACTGACTACCCGGTGCATCAAATGGGCCATCGACCAGCTGCGTCGTGAACACGCCTCGATCCGTGGCTTAGCACGCCAACTGGGCGTGTCCTGGGACGCGGTCTGGGACCAAATCCGGCCCGTGTTGGAAGCCAAAGCAGCCGATGAGTCACGGTTTGCTGGGGTCACCACACTGGGGGTGGATGAACACATTTGGCATCATACCTTCCCGCATAAGGGCAAAGGACCCAAGGAATTTACCGGCATGGTGGACCTGACCAAAGACGACCAGGGCCGGCTGCAGGCCCGATTATTAGATCTGGTGCCGGGCCGATCCGGACCGGTCTATGGACAATGGTTACAAGACCGTGGCCCAGCCTTTCGTCACGGGATTGCCATTGCACCCTTGGACCCATTTCGGGGCTATAAAAACGCCATCGATACCCACCTGGAAGACGCCGCCGGGGTATTGGATCACTTCCACATCATCCAATTGGCCAATAAAGCCGTGGATGAAGTCCGCCGCCGAGTCCAACACGAAACCCTGGGCCGACGTGGTCGCAAAGGCGACCCACTGTATGGGATCCTGCGCGTTTTACGCACCGGCGTAGAGCGTCTCAGACCCAAACAATGGGCCCGATTAGAAGCCGGGATCCAGGCAGATGCCCGCCACCAAGAAGTCCTAGATGCCTATCTGCACGCACAGAATCTTCGCGCCGCATACCGCGCCAAAAACACCGGCAATGGTCGTCGCAAAGCCCAAAAAATCCTGCGCACCTTCTACAAATCTCCGATTCCTGAGATCGCCCGACTTGGACGCACGCTGCGACGCTGGACCAACGAATTCCTAGCCTACTTCAACACCGGTCGAGCATCCAATGGTGGCACTGAAGCGATTAACGGTCTGATCGAACTGCACCGCCGGGTGGCCCGCGGCTTCCGAAACCCCCACAACTACCGACTCAGAATGTTGCTGATCGCAGGCGGCCTAGACCACCAACCCCACCCTTAAACCGGAAGAGCC
>NZ_BAAGSP010000071.1:0-1553 GCF_054782375.1 Yaniella soli | reverse complement strand
GGGGGGTGCCTCTATCGTTTTTGTCAAGCGGCTTCTGAGAAGTTTTTTGCAGTAACTGTGGCTGTGGGGTCTTGGTAGAAAGTGCCGTCTCGGAGCATCGCGTAGAGGGTATCCAGACGGCGGCGGGCTAGGGCGATGATGGCTTGTTTGTGGGTTTTGCCTTGGTTGATTTTCTTGTCGTAGTACGCCCGTGACGGTGGGTGCGATAGGGCTGCGAAGGCGCTGTTGAACAGTGCTGATTTCAGCCTTTTGTTGCCACCGCGGTTGGCGAATTCGCCGCGGATGCTGGTCCCAGAACGCCTGGTGGTGGGCGCGATACCAGCGTAGGACGCCAGGTGGCCGGCGGTTTTGAACTCTTTGCCGACGACTTCGGTCAGGAGTCTGGCGGTGGTCCTGACGGCGACTCCGGGCAAGGACGTCAGGACCGCCGAAAGAGGGTGGTCATCGACCAACTCTTCGACTTGGGAAAAGACTGCTGCTCGCTGGGTGTATAGCTCGGTGAGTTGGTCCGCCAGCATGGGCACGATGGTGGCGGCCGCATTGGTGCCAGGTACCACCACGGTTTGAGCATCCAAGGCGTCAAAAACCTGTTCGGTGAGTTTGGCGGCCAGTCTGGGGTTGTGCTTTGCAATGCGTTTGCGCACATGGCCTCGTCCGGCGGTTTTCAGCGTGTGCGGGGTCGGCCACCGGATGAGTGCGTCCAGGACCCCGTTGTGGTGGAGTTTCGGGCCCACCACGCGTTCCAAACCCGGATGGATCTGTGTCAAGACGCCGCGTAACCGGTTGCGTGTGGCAGTCGTTTGAGCCAGGAGGTCGTCGTCAAAACCTGCCAGCACCGCTAACTCGGCGATCTGTTCGTCGGAGTCCGCAATGGCTCGTAACGCAGTGGGCATGGTGCGTGCTGTCTCGGCGATAATATAAGCATCCCGCGCATCCGTTTTGGCACTACCAGCATGCAGGTCCGCCACCCGGCGCATCGTGAGCCCCGGCAAGTACGCGACCTCCACCTCGTCGAGGCTTTGGGCAACTGCCACCGGTAATGCGCCGATCGTGGCCGGCTGATCCACCACCAACAACGCCGGCCCATATTTGGCGACGAGGCTGGTCAAGAGTTGTTGTAATTTTGGCTCGCTATTGGGTAACGCCTTGTCATAGACCTTGTCCGCCTGGCTGGTCAGTGCGGTGGCATGGTGCTCCGATTTTCCCACGTCAAGACCAATGAACAACGCGTATTGATCAAGGTTGAATCCTGTCATACAGACCCCTACTTGGTCGCTGGCTTCCAAGACTTGAACCGGTTAGTTCAAGCCGATCACGGCCAGTCCAAATAGGTGTCGGTGGGCGGTTCATGCTCGGCATCCACGTTAGAAAACTAGCCCTCCACCAACCCGCTATATGGTTCGTTGGGGCGTCGTGCCTCTATTAGCGATCCACGATCCGCCGCGACCAATTCCTGGGTGACAACACCCCCCGGATCATCAATGACTGGGGGCACACGATCATGCCCAAGAACCGGACCGGCCCACCATCCATCCTGCCGGATATCTGGTGTA
>NZ_BAAGSP010000070.1:0-1720 GCF_054782375.1 Yaniella soli | reverse complement strand
CCCTGATCCACCGATGAGTGATCGGTTGAGGCGTTGAATCCATGATCGGGCGGGACGGGATTTTCGGGGAGGTTGGTGTCTCCCGGCCTTGTTCCGGTCTTGTTCCACTGAGGGTCTTCCGGGTCCCTTTCTCTTCCCGGCCTGGTGCCCGATGGTGGGCTGGTGATCACGTGCTGCGGCTTGGTTCTGGCGGGCTGAGCGTGGTGGCCCAGAGTCGATCGAAGTGCTTGGCCCATTTCCATTCAACCGGTAAGTGCAGAATCAGTCGTCGTGCTCGGCGAGCGATCCGGGCCGGGATGGTGATGATTTTGTGTCGAATACTCAGCGCTCGGGCGCGTGCCAGTTTGCCGCCGATGATCGTCGCGGCGGTCCGGATCAGGTTATGGGCCATGGCTGCAGCGACCAGCCAGGCGGCGTTGGCCCCGAATTTGCCAGAGGGCATATGCGCCAGCGGTCCGGCTTTGAGTTCGGCGTTGACCTGCTCGATGACCGCGTGTTGGCGATGGGTTGTGTCGGCGGCCTTGGTGCTCAGGACCGCTTTAGGAATGGTGGTGAAGAACGCGTGATACCGATACGTCTCAAATAAAGAGTCCTGGCCAGCAGCAGCCAGCTTCTTGGCGTTTTTCTCAGGAACTCGACGCACCACCAGTCGGCCGGGGACCTGTTCACATTTGGTCTTGGAGGAAAATGCGGTGAAGTCGGTTTCTGCCACGTGGGCTTCTGAGATCCATTGGCCGGAATCTTCGTCATAAATCGCGTTGGGGTACTTGATCGGCTCCCAGGCGTTGTCGGGGATCTGGGCGATTGCTTTCTTCACGGCAGCATTCATCCGCACTGTCACCGACAACTGCGCCCCACCAGTCCGGGCGGCCTTGGCAACCTTTGCCGAGTAGTACGCCGAGTCGGCTCGAAGCACTACCGGTGCTTTCTGACCAGGTAGACGGCGGTGTGCTGCCAGTGCATCAGCGATGAGTTTATCCGCGCCCTTGACTGAGTGGGCTGCTCCGCGACGGAGTTGTTGGCCGATGATGACCGGAGCCGCTTGCGAGGTGGAGGCGGTGACCAGCAGCGCGTTGAGGCCTCGGACGTTGTTATAGCCGATCCCTGCGCCGTGTTTGTCTGGTGAGTGGACTTCGATGACCGTGTCATCAATGTCAACAAAGACCATGTCTTCGCCGTTACCGGCTGGCTGGGATACTGGCAACAACGGTGCTTGTGCGCCCAGCTGGGTCAAAAAGCCCGACGAGACAGACGCCAGTTGTTTGACGTGGCCATGCGTGTATTCGCGTAAGTGTGAGCCCAGCGTGGAAGGGGCGTAGACCTGATCAAATAGTGATTTCATGCCACCATGGCGCAGCAAGTCCATATCATCAATGCTGTCGGCGCCAGCGACCATGCCGGCCACCAGCGAGGCGATCTTCGCCCCGGGATTGGCGCCTTTATCCGCTCCGGTATTGGACACCGTAATTTTCTGCTGGGCCAGCTCTGGTAGCCCGGCCTTCTGCGCCAGACCCATCATCGGGACCAGCCCGGCCGACGACACGAGATTGGGCTCATCGAACGTATAGGCAACAGCAGCAGGAGCATGGTTAAATAGCATCTCAGAGGTGCGTCTTTCTGACTTGGAATAGTGGTCTCAACACTCACTATTTTCCCACGTCAAAGACGCACCTCCACGTTAAAACGCCGTAACCACACCCAACTCATCGGTGGATCAAGG
>NZ_BAAGSP010000069.1:0-1929 GCF_054782375.1 Yaniella soli | reverse complement strand
CTCAACGCGCAAGGTTCCGAGATCTGCGAGCTGGAGGCTTGAGCCGTGCAGGAGCCGCCAAACGGGTCGGGGTCGACAAACGCACAGCACAAGACTGGGACAAAGGCAGGCACTTCCTGCCACTTGGTAGTTGGTGACCGTTAACGCGAAGGAGCGGACCATGTTCGAGTTTGCACTTGTCTTAGTCCTGCTGGCTGTCCTCCTTGAGGTCGCCAAGCGAAAGTAGCCTAGGTGGCTTGGGAACGAAAGTTCATTCCCAAGCCATCTCTTTTATGCAGACCTTTTGAACGCTAGTCATCGTGGAAATTGAAACTAAAGCATCATAAACGGTTGGCTTGGAATCGACGTTGGAGGTCGAGTGGTTCAGCTTCAGGCAACCTTGGATAAGAACTCCACCAGTCCTTCTTCGAGACGAATGCAATATTCCACCGTGTAATCATCCCCCCGGGTATTTATCCGCCGGGTCTTTCCTCCCAGCCCAATATACGACGTCGTCCATAAAGGTCGGCTCATATTTCAGAGCGAGCGCGGCCATTTTATTCGGCTCCCAACTACCTGGTTCCGGAGGAGCTTCCTGCTCACGCACTTCAACACCTATTCTTTTTCCGATTTCGCTGAGCCAGTATTGCGGCTTCGTCTCCGGACCCCACTCCATGTTCGCAAGGGAGCGGATCCCTACAGAGAGCTCCCCCATAAGCGACTCTGGCTTCATGATATTTCCGGGTGGGAGTGCTACCACCCAGGCGAGCACGGAGGCCCTCTGAATGCGCCTTAACAATGTTCCATACCGATCCCTTCCAAGCGCTGTCTCGTCGCATAAGGATTTCACTATAGGGAAGCACTGCGAAGTTCGGACTAAGATCAAGTCGAAATACCTCAGCGAGAAATTCCGCTATCATGCTACTCAGAAGGCGGTTTCATGTGCCGATGCCGACGACCTTTTGCCCGTCGGGACGTAGCTCCCCTGTCGGAGAGACGTGCCGGTAGAGGGTTTGGCGTGTGACTCCGAGTTCCTTGCAAAGCTCACCGATCTTGGTGCCGGGCTGACCCATCGAAGCTGCTGCAAGCCGGACTTTGGCTGGGGTCATTTTGTAGGGTCGACCGCCTCGACGTCCGCGCGCTCGGGCGGAGGCTAAGCCAGCCTTCGTGCGTTCGGAGATGAGTTCCCGTTCAAACTCTGCTAGCGCGGCGAAGATCCCGAAGACCAGCTTGCCGGAGGCAGTGGTGGTGTCAATCGCCGCCCCTTGCCCTGTGAGCACGTTGAGTCCTACGCCTCGGTCGGTGAGGTCGTGGACGATGTTAACCAAATGCCGGAGGTCTCGGCCGAGACGGTCGAGCTTCCAGACGATTAATGTGTCGTCCGACCGCAGGGCTTTCAAACAGTTGGCCAGCTGTGGCCGGTCCTCTTGCTTGCCGGAGGCTTTGTCTTCATAGAGCTGGGTGGGGTCCACTCCGGCCGCGAGGAGTTCGCCGCGTTGCAGGTCGGTGGTTTGGGAGCCATCGGCTTTTGAAACGCGCATGTATCCGATCAGCACCTTCTGGGACCTCCGTCATATATTCGATCGTTAAAGTGACAACTCGGCTGCGACGCAAATCCCAACAAAAGTTGTCACTTAACGCGTCAAATATTCTACGTCACGGAAACAACCGGCCACGATAGATAATGTGACACATATGCTGTTGGACACCAAAGTGCTCTAGATCAGTGCGAGCATATTGGACAACCCCCTCGTCATCGGGACGGCAGACGACTGACATGGGCGACGCTCAAGCCTCCACTACCGACCGCACGAGGTGCAATTCCAACACATCCGCCGCAAACACTGAATATTCTGTGAGACTTGATTTAGCTAGTCTGGGACTGGCTGACTCTTCTATGTCCGTCAAGCCAGTTGCATCGAGACAGCTGAGGCATTGAGTACTTTGAAG
>NZ_BAAGSP010000068.1:0-1934 GCF_054782375.1 Yaniella soli | reverse complement strand
AACCAATAGATTATGCGAAGCAACACTCACGACAAAGTCGAGAATACGGCCCCAGCCGTGGTGAACTTCGCATAATCTTTTGCTTTACATAAGACGAATGGCTCCTGGACTCACCCAATGAGTCGATGCGCAGCATGCTGCTGGAACTGCTAGAACGCCGCTACGATAACGCCTCCACAGTGTTCTGCACCCAATACGCCAAAAAAGACTGGCATCAACGCCTGGGATCAGGAGTCCACGCCGATGCCATCATGGACCGGATCGTGCACAACACCATCTGGGTAGAAACCGGAAGCTACAATATGCGAGAACATACCGCCAACATCAACGCCTAACTCCAGTGGTGGGCGTCGGTGGCTCCCAACAACACCATCACCGGCGCCCACCGGCACCACTGCCGGTCTCATCTGGCACCAACCTATGGCTCTGAACAGGCCGACTCTTCTGAAGCTTCTATAGATGTCAACCCCCTTGGTGAATACTCATGGCTTGGTTGAGGTGGCGGTAGATCCGTCGAGCGAGATACCGTTTGAGTGACCGTCGGATTTCTCGGTCGGTTTTGCCTTCCGCTCGGCGTTTTTCAGCATAAGCGCGGGTTTCTGGGTCGAATCGCATGCGGTGCATTGTGGCCATCGTGAGGGCACGGTTGAGTTTGCGGTCACCGCCACGATTCAAACGGTGTCGGACGGTTTTGCCGGAGGAGGCTTGTAGCGGGCTGGTGCCTGCCAGCGCAGCGAAGGCAGCTTCATTTCGTAATCTGCCTGGGTAGCCCCATGCCACCAATGCGGTGGCAGCGGTAAATGCGCCAATACCGGTCTCTTGGGTCAGGCCTACAGCGGGGCTGTGGTCGACGAGTTCGGTGATGTGGGCATCGTTGGTTTTCAGGTCGGTCTCAGCGACCTGAAATCGTTTGGCCAACCGAATGGCTTCGGTTCGTGCCGTGGCGTGGGCGAAGGGTTCGTCTCGGCTGCGCCAGGCCGCGATACGGTGGATTATTCGTTTGCCTGGTGCTCTGCGAGCATCAACCCCTAGATCAATAGTCCGCAGCAGTGAGGTCAGCGCGTTGGCGATTTTGGTGCGTTCGCGTGAAATGTGATCTCTTGCGGCCAGTAAGGTTTTCAACGCGGCCTGGAGGCCCTGGTTGTCGCGGGGCTTGCGCAGCCGATCGATGCTGAGCGGTAGCACCGCGGTGGCGATACGCTGGGCATCGATGGGGTCCGTTTTGCCGATACCGCGACGGGTTTTGTTACTCATCCTGGCGGCTTCCACGACCGTGTAGCCCGTGTCTTGGACTGCTTTGGTCAGTTCTGCCCCATAGCTGCCGATGCCTTCAATTACCCACAGAACATCCAAGTCGCCGTTGGTGCGGAGACCTGCCCAGGCCAGTGCGCGGTAGATGCCTGCATGGGTTGTTGGAAACGTTTGGGTATCTAGATGTTCTCCGGCGCCGGTGTGCACTGCAAAGGTATGTGTCGCTGCGTGGGTGTCAGCACCGATGACATACGGGTAGTGATGTGCGACGATAGTGGACATAGCGATGTTTTCCTCTCGGTTCCAATCGCGGACCGTATTTCGGTCGCTATCGGCTGGCACCACGCCCGGCGGGAAAACACGACAGGGCAATACTGTGATGAGTCACAACGATGCTGCGTTGGACATGCTTCTAATCAAGCCACTGAAGTGGACCGGGCGGTGCCGGCCCATCACCACGATCGGACAGTTCACAAGCAAGACAATCCAACCTGAAGGTCGATTTTGTCATGAGTCACAACCACGATGATGTGCCAAACAACCTACCCGGCCAGCCAGTCCCAGACCAGCCACTTCTAGCTTCACAATGATTGTCAACCGTCGTGCATGGCTATTGCTGAGGCATTGAGGGTTTTGAAAACTCGGCGGGCGATGAAGCGTTTCAGACAGCGTCGGATTTCTCG
>NZ_BAAGSP010000067.1:0-1947 GCF_054782375.1 Yaniella soli | reverse complement strand
AATCGAGTAGGTGGGTCGGGTTTCCCGACCCACCTCTCACACCACCGAGCATGCGGGACCGCACTCGGCGGTTCGCTTAGCCGTTTGGACGAAAGCGTAGCCAAGCATCATAGAAGAATACGGTGCCTTGCTCCTGCCAATATTGGGTTGAGAGCGCACGATGTAGTATGGGACTTTTAGCAATCCGCCAATAGCCCCGACTGGCGTTACCCCATTGATACGCCTGATTCGGTCGTATCCCCAGATTTCGGAGCATCCGGACCCGGGTGCGGGGCAGTTTCCATTCCTTCCAACGGATTTGCCGTAATCGTCGACGGAACCATTCATCCAGGTCTTTGAGCGCTCTTGGCGTCTCGATGAGACGGAAGTATCCCATCCAGCCCCGCATGTATTGGTTCAATCGTCGTAGACGTTCATCCATGGAAATACTCCATCGACGCGAGGTCAGCGCACGAATACGATCCTTGACACGCTTGCGCGTGGAAGGCGCCATCCGCAACTTGACCTGTGAACCTTTAGCAAAATAGAAACCATAACCCAGCAACTCTGCAGAAGATGCTGGTTTCACTGATGACTTCGCCCGATTCACCTTCAACCGCAACGAATCTTCGAAGAAGCGTGTCGCTACTTCCAAGACCCGATAGGCAGCCCGTTTTGATTTCACGAACACGCGAAGATCGTCAGCATACCTGACGAATCGGTGACCACGAGACCAAAACAGTTGATCGAAATCATCTAACAAAATGTTCGATAATAGCGGTGACAAGGGAGACCCCTGCGGGGTCCCCTCCTTGGTACCTCGTACGACTCCATCAGCCATGATCCCTGCCTCAAGATAGGCACGGATCAGCTTCAGCAGTCGTCTATCTTCTACTTTGCGCGCAACCCTGGCCATGAGCATGTCATGATTGACCCGATCAAAGAACGAATCCAGATCCACCTCGACCACCCACCGATACCCCTGTTGGATGACCGTTTTGGCCACCACCACGGCATCATGAGCAGACCGATGCGGCCTGAACCCATACGAGACCGGAACAAATCCCGAATCAAACACCGGCACCAAAATTTGCGCGATGGCTTGTTGGATCAACCGATCCACCACACTGGGCACACCAAGACGTCGCTGGCCACCATCAGGTTTTGGGATCATCACCTGCGCGACCGGCAACGGCCGATACACCCCCGCATCCAACAACTCACGGGTTTCTTGCCAGTGCTCACGCAACCAATCGCGCAACTCATGCACGCTCAGCCCATCAACACCAGCAGCACCCCGGTTTTGCTCGACACGTTTCAACGCATCCAGCAGATTCGCCTGCGAAAACACCTGTTCCCACAAACTGGCCTGCTGGACCTTGATATGTTCATCCACATCCGCCGGATCGTGACGACTACGCACAGACAAGGGCCCTCCCGTATGCACCGGTCCCTCCAACTTGTTCTGCTCACTGTTCTCAGTGATTTACTGCGATCAACATCCGATCACGAGGATCATGAGTATTTCCATATCAAACACAGCGTTTAGTCCTTCCCTACCACTTATAACCGGAGTGTAGTCTCATACACCTCCATGCCGATCCCTGGCAGGTACTACGACCTCTGCTGACTTCTGCCCCACCAACCACAACCTCTCGGCTGTAATCGCCCCACCAAGTTCTGGTGGTGCACTGGAACAGATCTCCCCGGATAAGGACACGTACTTTCTCTTAGCTCCCGCCGCATTTACACACAGACCGTCTTGATGGAACGGGCATCACCATCTATTGCTGGCTGACCCCAGCCTGCATGCCTGATGCGATTCGTATACCTCGGTGCCAAGATTTGCCAACCGGCTTCCTCCCCACCACACCTCACGATGCAGCAGTTGCCATCGGCTAGGAGTTAAACCATCTTCTCCTCCAGAGGACTTCCACCTCCAAGTAAGTGCCCATGCCGGGCGTACAA
>NZ_BAAGSP010000066.1:0-2228 GCF_054782375.1 Yaniella soli | reverse complement strand
CACAACACGAGGTTGTGTGATCTTTGAAATAGGAGATTTCGATGACGGATTACCGTTTCGTGATGCGGCTGTTGATGCAGCAGTGGTCATTTCGACAGATTGCCCAGCGCGCCAGGTGTTCGAATGCCACGATCGCCAAGGCCAAACAAATCTGCGAAGAGCACGGCTTCACCACCGTGGCAGATATTGAACAACTCACCACCGAAGACGTGGAGTTGTTGTTCATGGATGGCCGCAAGGCCGTCTCGGACGAATTTGTGGGCTTTGACCTGGAACGCATGGTCAAACGCCGCACCGGTGTGCACAAAGCACCGTTGAAAGTACTGTGGGCCCGGTATTTAGAAACCGACGCAGCACCGGGGCAACGGCATTATAGTTACCAGCGGTTTTGCCAGATCGTTGGGCAATACGTGGACGTCAATCAGCTGACGATGCGAATCCAACATGTCCCAGGCCATACGATGCAGGTGGACTGGGCCGGTCAGAAAATGGTGCTGTTTGACCCGGTCACCGGCACCAAAACCCGGATCTCGATTTTTGTGGCGGCGTTACCGTATTGCGGGCTGGTCTTCGCTCACGGGTATGCCAACGAACGACAGCCCAACTGGTTAGATGGGCATAAACGAGCCTTCGAGCATGCCGGTGGGGTCACCCAAGTCGTTATCCCTGACAACGCCTCGACTGCGTCGAATCAGATTGCCAAGGGTGATCGGGCCAGGGAGGTCAATCACGCCTATGAGGAGTTCTTGGCCTACTACAACACGGCGGCGGTGCCGACTGATGCCAATGCACCGCAACAGAAGGGCAACGTCGAGGCGGGGGTCAAGGTGGTCACGCATGACGTTATTCAGTTTTTGGCGGATCGTCGCTTTGCCAGTCTGGATGAACTCAATGCCGCCATCAGCCAGCGACTGGAAGTCATCAATACGCGCACCCCATTTCGCGGCAACAACGAACTCAGCCGCCGAGAGCTGTTTGAACAGCATGAACGCCACGCCCTGTTGCCGCTACCCGAGCAACCCTGGCAGCCGGTGGTGTGGCGTAAATCCAAGGTCAACCGGGATTACCATCTTGAGATTGCCACGGTGAAATACTCAGTCCCGTATGCCTATGCGGGGCAGCGTGTGGATGTCAGAATCATCGGTGACCAGCTGGCGGTGATGGCCGATAACCAGGTCATTGCCCGCCACACGGTCCCGGATGCCAAACACGTGTTTATCACGGATCCTGACCACGCCCCGGCCCACCACCGGGCCGCTTCAGGATTATGGACAGGCGCCTATTTCCTGCGCCAAGCTCATAAGATTGGCCCAGCCACCGTGGAGGCCATCACCCGAGTGTTGCATCGACAACGCATCGAAGCCCAAGGCTATCGAACCTGTCAGAACATCCTGAACTTGGCCAAAGGCAGCACCGAGAAGAAACGCTTGTTGGAACAGGCCTGCCAAGAGCTGATCGCCCAGCAGACTGGCCGGCTGATCAGCTACACCAGCGTCAAACAACACCTGGCCGCCCTCCGGGCTCAGGCCGCCGATCGGCCCACCACCGGGGCCACCAAGCCGAGCGGCCAACGGACTTCCACGCCGATGGGCACCGCCCCGCGGGATACCCGCGGGGCGCATTTAGCTGGCCCCGATCGGTTCAGCCTGGATGCGTTATTGCAACACCGCCACGACCCTGAGCAGCAGCATGACGGCATCGACCAGGACGGGGGTCAGCGTTAATGGATCGCCATCTCACCCAAGACGATATGCCGTTATTCACGCAGTTACGCATGACCGCGTTTGGTCACACCGTGATCGAACTGGCCAATGACCCGGCCTATGATGACTGGACGTTTTCCCAAAAAATCCTCTATGCCTTGGAACAGGAAAACGCCGCCAGGCAGCAACGCCGAACTCAGAAACTGTTGAAGGCTTCTCGGACACCAAATCCACAAGCCTGTATCGAAGAACTGCGTTACTTACCTGACCGGAGTCTCAACCGAGAAGTCATCGGACGCTTAGCCAGCGGCCAATGGATCGACCAGGCCCAAAACCTGGTCATCCTGGGCACCTCCAGTGTTGGCAAAACCTACCTTGCCCAAGCACTGCTCAATGCCGCTTGCCGCAAATTCTACACCGCCCGGTTCTTCCGCCTCGATGATCTGGCCAATCAATTAGCTGTCCTGGAGTACAACTCACAACATCGGTTGGATTTTCTGACTGACCTGCATAACTGTGATGTCT
>NZ_BAAGSP010000065.1:0-2471 GCF_054782375.1 Yaniella soli | reverse complement strand
GAGCCTCATTATGGCGACGTCAACACCAATACCGGGCCCAGCAATATCACTACACAGCACGCGGCCACACTTTACAAACACGACTGTAGTACTAGGCGCAAAGCCGTATCAGCTGTAATGGTCCGTGTCCCATGCACGATCTCATTGATCCGGCAGGGGGGTACTCCGATGGATACCGCGGGCTTATTCTGTGTGATTTCGAAGCCCTCGATGAAGTCCGCCAAGAGCATTTCACCCGGGTGAATCGGCGGATACAGTTTCTCAGACATCCTCCCTCCTTCGTGGTAGTCGTTAGAAATGGCATATGAAGGCCTCACACGTTAAATCTAAATTCGACCACGTCGCCGCAGATAACAACCTTTGGCATGCGGGACCTCATTTCTGGCTCGCAAAAGTTATGTTGTGATGCCACTCGCGCAGCTCGTCCCACGAAAGCTTCCTTGAATGCACCAGTCGCCACCGATCATCGTCCTCGATGAGAACTTGCATCCTAAGACGCGCCACACCGCGGGCACGATCAAGAAGGTTCCGCCCTCTTCGCGCATTTCCCACTGCGTCTCCGGGGTGAATGTCTCTTCCGTAGTGAACGAACGTGAGCAGAAATCAAAGTCGATGCGGGAAAGTTCGAGAGTACGAACGTCCTCGTTGGTGCGAAGTATAAGCCACTGCAAGCCGTCAGAGCTGTCGGCATCTACTTCTGAAGCTGCCGCGGCAAGCACCGGGTGAACGTCAGCCTTCTGCTCAGCGCAGGGGCAGACGATAAGTAGCTCTTCCCAGGCCGAGTCGCCATCGATGTGCGAGGGCAATCTGAACGTCATATTGCTCGAGGAGAGATCTTCGAGTTCAGCCTCGAACGAGCTCGTCGCCGAACACCCCGGCAGTAACACCATTGCCGTGAACGCCAGAGCAGGTATTGAGTCAACTCGCACAAAACGCACTTTCAAGTCAGATCGTACCATCCTATCTAACGATGCCAACGCGATCCGACGACCCGAACCCAACGGTGAGCTAATACCAGCCGCTGCCGATCAACCAAAGCCAGCGATACGCACAGCGCGTCTGCCGCTCGGCAACGATTACATACCTAGCCCACCACAAAGCGCTAACGTCGAACCCCGCGGAGGGATACGGCGCTTGGGCAAGACGCTAAAACGGAACGCTACTATACGTTGAATCTCCTCTCCACCGTGTTCCGGTAGAGAGCAACCTTTCGCGATCGCACTCGGCAGTATCGTCGCCGACGCCCACGGTCCCTCCGCCATGACCGACGACTCTGCCGTTGCGCCAAACGAAGACGTCGACGTCGTGCGGCGCATACCCCTATGGCGGATCAGGGCCCCACTCGCCGCAGTCAGCCTGATATTCGTCGTCGAAGAGACGGCGAGGCTCGGTGCGGTCACTGGTGGTCAGTTTATCGTGCGCAACGACGTGGATCGCAACTTTCGTCACGCATCACGCGACCTGCAGGGGCTTGATCCCGTCGATCTGTTCCCCGGCCCAGTGCTCGGCGCGATCGAGGTCGTAGTGGCTCTGCAGATTAATCCAGAACCCCGCCGGCGTACCGAAGTACTTCGCGAGACGCAAAGCGATCTGCGCTGTGATCCCGCGCTTACGGTGCACAATCTCGTTAATCCGCCTGGGCGGGACGTCGATCGACACGGCGAGTTTGTTCTGCGTGATGCCGAATCCCCCGATGAAGTCCTTCATGAGGACCTCCCCTGGGTAGATCGGCTCGATCTTGTCAGTGGTAGTCAACGATCTCCACCTCCTCTATTCCGGCGTCCGTCGGCACGAAGCAGATACGCCACTGTTCGTTGATCCTGATGCTGTACCGACCGGCCCAGTCACCCTTGAGCACATCGAGCCGATTACCGGGTGGGACGCGGAGGGCATCAAACATCTCTGCTGACCCCACCTGACGAAGCTGGCGAAGCACGACTCGATGGATCCGAGGATTGATCGAGCGCTCGCTCACGACGCCACAGCCGTTCGGTGTCCTTGCTGCCGAACGATTTGATCACGAGCTCAGGAGATAACGAAGACCGTCATTAACGCTAGACGTTAAACCTGAACTCCACCGCATTCCGAACAAGACTTACGTTATGCCTTGAGCCTGGAGTCCAACAACGCGATGCTCACTACGAACACACGGTCAAGCGGAAATTTCAACCAACTTCACACGCAACCAACCCAACGCGGCCTGTACCAGCAGCCTAATGTTTGGAGCTTTCCATAATGGAAAGACTGTGCTACCTTTCCAACATGGAAAGATTCAACCCTTCATCAGCCGCCCACCGACTCGATCTTATCTCCAGGTACCAAAGTCGTATGGGTCAACGTCTGCATAGCACTTTCGTTGCGTACGCCTGTTTAGGGGCTCTTCCGGTTTAAGGGTGGGGTTGGTGGTCTAGGCCGCCTGCGATCAGCAACATTCTGAGTCGGTAGTTGTGGGGGTTTCGGAAGCCGCGGGC
>NZ_BAAGSP010000064.1:0-3337 GCF_054782375.1 Yaniella soli | reverse complement strand
GTTTGAGCACTTCCATCTTCGAAAAGACCTCGACTTTTTTATGCCTTCAACACACCCCGGTCACCAAACCGATCTACACCCAAAATTCCGAAGAGCCATCAAAGTGACGCGGAGCATGTGTCGCCAATGCGTGCAACGCAGTCGTAGTCCGAGCACTGCGGCGTCGCGAACTCGAGATCAAAAACCGCGCACCCCATCCGGCGAAACCAATATCGGGGCGCAACTGAAACTTCAGCGGGCCTTCAGTTTTCTTCAAACCACCCAGGGCGTCCTTCAATATGCCCGGTGCTGCGCGCGGGGTCGAGAGGAACGGCGCGACCCACCCTGCATTCATTGCTGACGCGGAGCCACCTGCTTGCCCCGCGTCAAACACGGTCACGTCATGACCAGCTTCTGCCAGTTCAAAGCCGATTGACAGCCCGATCACTCCCGCACCGACTATGCCGACACTCATGACGCGTCCCTCATGCTGATGCCGCCGGCGCTTGCTGATGGTCGGCCTCGGCTGATTTGCCACGGCGAGATTTTTGAATGTATTGGATGATGACGACCACCACGAGCCCGGCCGCACCGATGCCAGACACTATAAGGTTGGGGATGACCAGCATGATGCCGCTAATGACCAACACCAGCCGTTCGATGAAGCTTGCGTTGGTTACAAAGTATCCGGCAAGTCCGGCGGCTAGCGCGACCATCCCGATCACGACGGTCACGAACGCAGGTATGAGATCCGCTATTGTCCCTTCGAGCAACATAGCGGGTTCAAAGATCAAGACATACGGCACCAAGAACCCGGCTATGGCAATCTTCAAGGCGGTAAATCCAGTCACCATGGGGTTGGCATTGGCCAAACCTGCACCCGCATACGCCGCAAGACAGACCGGTGGCGTGACTTCTGATAACACCCCGAAGAAGAGCACGAAAAAGTGCGCCGCGAGGATCGGTACATCGAAATTATTGTAGAGAATCGGAGCGGCAACCGTAGAGGTCACCACATAGTTGGCCGTCGTTGGCAGCCCCATGCCCATTATGATGCAGGCAACCATGACGAGAAAGAGCACGATGAGGAAGTTGCCACCGGCCAGAGCGATCAGGCCGCTGCCCAATTGCCCGGCCAGACCGGTCGAGGTGACAGTACCGGCCACGACGCCCGCGGTGGCACACGCCGCAATGACGGGAAGTGCCGTACGCGCAGCGTCCACGAGCATTTCGACCATCGCCCGGAAACCCAGTCGCGTCGAGGTTCGGATGAAGCTCAACAGAAATGCACTAATAATCCCGAAAATTGCCGCACGCATTGGGGTAAACCCAACCAGCAACGTTGTCACGATCACGACTAACGGTAACAGCAAGTCAATGCGGGTAATGAGCGACTTCCAGGTTGGCAGTTCTTCAACCGGCAGCCCGCGCAGCATATTCTTCTTAGCGTCAAAGTGCACCGACAGCAACGCACCCAGGAAATACAACAAGGCCGGAATAATGGCGATGACAATAATATCGTTATACGTCACGTCCGGAATATTCTGGGCCATAATAAACGCAGCCGAGCCCATAATCGGTGGCATCAGCTGACCGCCCGTTGAGGCAGTCGCTTCAGTTGCGGCAGCCACGTGCGGTTTGAAACCGGCCTTTTTCATCATGGGAATCGTGAATGAACCCGAGGCCACCGTATTGGCCACTGCCGAGCCGGAAACCATGCCCTGCAGTCCCGACGCAACAACCGCGGCTTTCGCTGGACCGCCGGTATACCGGCCTGCGGCTCGAAACGCGAGGTCATTGAAGAACTGACCGATATTGGTTCTGAGCAGGACCACGGCGAAGAAGAGGAACAGGAAGATAAATTGCGACGACACTTGGATTGGCGTACTGAAAATGCCTGACCCCGAGGACAGGAACATATTCGTCGAGAACGTTTCCCACGACATGCCCGCGTGCGTGAAGATCGGACTGTGGTTCCCAAAAATCGCATACGCAATAGCCACGGCGGCGATTACAATAATGGGGATGCCGACGCACCGACGGGTCCCCTCCAAGATCAGCAGGAGGGCCAGCGTGGCCACGAGGTAGTCGAGGCTGGTATAGCCCAGGACTTGCACCGCGTTGCCGGTGAGTCGTTCGTATTCAAAGTAGACATACACGTTGCAGTACATGGCCGCTGCGGCGAGGAGGGCGTCATACCAGGCGACACCTTTGACCCGTCCAATGAGCACGTTTTTCCAACGACTCTCAGTCGTCTTCAGGTTGAGGAGTGTCCGGCTTGCTGGGTAGAGCAAGAAGATCAACGCTGTGCCACCGGCCAGGTGAAACGCCGAATGTATCCAAGTATTGAACGGGCGTTCCAGGGCCGAATACAGGTGATAGAGCGTGAAGATGATGGAAATGATACCGATGACCCAGGCCCACCAGCCCAGCTCGGTCCGGTAGCGACTTGAGGTGTCATGCTGTCGCAACGCCTGGTCGGCATTTTCCAGGGAATGAGTCGACTCCCCGGTTGTCATCGTCTCGTGTGGAGGCGGGCCAACCAGGGAGTCGAGATCATCTCGACTTTTCGGTCGAATCATGGCAATTCAATGCCTTCTTCTTCGAAGTATCGTTCAGCACCTGGGTGAAGTGGAATATCTCCGATGCCCAGGAGCGCTTCTTCGATGTCAATGAACTGTGCAGCCTCGACGGTAATGTCGTCAGCGTTTTCGAAAGTCGCCTTGGTGATTTCGTAGCCGACGTCTTCGCTGACCTGCGTTGTTGAGGCAATGATCGCCGCGAATACTGCGACGGTCTGGACGTCCTCTTCAAGGAAGTCGTATGCATCCGTGGGAATGTCATAGACGGTTTCGCTGCCACTTCCTTCGACTTCTTGGGCAACATCGTCGTCAAGCGACAACAGTTTCACATCGGTTTGTGCAGATATTTGTGTCAAACCCGCTACAGGTGTCCCGACGACGAACATGGTAGCGTCTATTTGTCCATCAGCTAGCATCTCAGTCGAGGAACCGAAGTCAGTGACCTCAGTTTCGTAGTCGCCTTCTTCGAGTCCATATGACTCAAGAACTTTGTCAGACGTGATGCGGGTACCTGAACCAGCATCTCCGACGGCAATAGTTGCGCCTTCTAAATCAGCGACGGAATCGTAACCCGAGTCTTCACGCACAACGATGTGCAGCGCCTCAGGGTAAAGATTACCGATCCAGCCAAGATTATCGCGATTCTCGCCCTCTAGGCCGGGAAGTTCGCCGTTTACGGCTAGTACTACAGTCGCTTTTATTTTTGGTGGTGTCGGCGGTTTAATCGGACAGTGCTGAAATGTCGTGTTAATTCTGTCGTATGAGTGAGAATATTG
>NZ_BAAGSP010000063.1:0-3349 GCF_054782375.1 Yaniella soli | reverse complement strand
ATTTATGGCGATATCTGCATAAATCGATTTATGCCGAGGTGGGGATTATGTCGATAAGTCTGCTGACGGGTGGCTCCGATCGTTGAGAACACTGCCTTTGACAGCTTTTTCTAGCTGAGACGTATCGGCATAATTACAGTGAGTTGAGGAACGCGAGGAGCTCGTCTGGCGGCGTGTATCGGCCAGGGACGGTTGTAGTTGGTGTCATCATGGCTAGTGCCCGTTCTTTGATAGTCATATCGGCTTGGAGGTAGGCGTTCGTTGAGCGGATATCGGCATGGCCCAGCCACAAGGCGATGACCGTTGCATCGACCCCGGCGCGTAGTAGTGTCATTGCGGCGGTGTGGCGTAGCGTATGCGGACTGATGCGCTTGTTTTGCAATGTCGAGCAGGTGGTTGCAGCAGTTTGACTATGGGTAGTCAAGCGCTGCTGCACGGCGTCTCGGCTGAGATGTCTTCCTTTCCGGGTCGGAAAGAGCGGTGTCTGAGGTGCTGCATTGAGCTCTGTCAACCAAAGTTGCAGCGTCTGGGCAGTGGAAGCGGTCAGCGGGATAGCCCGTTCCTTGCGGCCCTTGCCCAGACAGTGCACATAGGCCGTTGGACTGAAACTAACGTCTGCGCATTGCAAGCTGGTCAGCTCAGCAACCCGGAGTCCAGTCTGAATCGCCAGCATAAACAAAGCATGGTCTCGGCGGCCTTCCCACCGAGACCGATCGGGTGCAGCAAGTAAGGCGTCAACTTCTGGTGGGGTGAGATACGAAATCGTAGACTGTTCGAAGCGCTTGGGTGGCAGCGCTAAGATAGCAGCGATCAATCCAGCATGTTCAGGATGCCGAATGGCAGCGTAACTGAACAGAGAACGGATCGCTGCTAGACGAGCATTTCGGGTTCGAGGACTGTTTTTACGGGTGAGCTCTAGGTCATCGAGAAAAGCGCTGATGGTGTCGTGATCGAGATCCTCCCAGTCGAATTCGGTAGGGGATTTCGAGGTGCGGTCTTGGACGAATTCAAACAGCAGACGCAAGGTATCTCGGTAAGCGGCGATGGTATGGGCACTGGCTTGGCGTTGTTTGACTAATCGTTGAGTAAAGAATAATTCCACCGTGGTGCTGATACGCGTCATGACTGTTGCTCCTTGATGCTGGTGGTGTCTTCGATACGGTCGGCAGCAAGAGCCAATAATTCTGGTGCCGCAGACAGATACCAGTACGTTGATGTGGGATCGCGGTGACCCAGGTAGGCCGATAAATAGGGCATCTTGGCATGCACGTTGAGGCCTTGGCGGTACCAACGGACCAGCGTGTTGACTGCAAATGTATGTCTGAGATCGTGCAATCTTGGGGGTCGCTGGCGTTGAGCGCCGATGGCAGTTTGTGTGCACAACATCCGAAATGTGGTGCTGACCGTTGTATATATCAATCGTTTGCCGGTAATGGTCAGAAAAAACGCAGACGTTTTCGTTGGTGCATGCAGCGCATCTTGAAACGCTGTATAGTCCTGAAGTGCCGACATCGTGGTGTCAGTCAGCGGTACGATGCGAGTCTTGGCGAATTTAGATTCTCTGATCAACAGCGTTGCGTGCTGCCAATCAACATCGCCGCGGTTCAGATTGATGAGCTCGCCAATGCGAAGACCAGCTGCTGCCAACAGTCCGATAGCGGTGGCATAAGTTCTCGCGGGTAACCGTGGATCCAGACTTTTGGTGGCTTGGCGCATCAGCGAAGCAACATCGTCAGCAGAATAAATATACGGTGTTCGCCAATGCCGTCGATGCGGAAGTAATCCCACCGGAGGGATTTGGGTGTCAGGATCTCGTCCTGCCATAAACCGGGCGAACCCGCGAACCGCTGTCATCCGTTTGGGCCACACCGTACTTCCCGGATCAGCCTCCGGTAGTTGGCACCATTCCAGTGCCGCTGCAATGCTAATGGTGTGCTGGCCGGTGTGGTCCATCCAGGACACGAACCGAGGCAACAGCCGGTGGGCCTCCGCTAATTGATATCCCATTGCCCGGCGTAACTGCAAATAGTCATCTAACCCTCGTTGAAGCGTCTTCATCACTGATCACCGGGCCATTGTGCTGCCACGGAGCGTAAAGACAGCAAATCGACCTTGGCATAGACCGCCGTCGTGGCTAAATCTCGATGTCGTAACACCTGACTGATCTCGAGCAACGAAACATCATGCGCCAACAAGTCAGTTGCTAATGCATGGCGTAACTGGTGGGCCCCAACCACAGCCAGCCCACTGCGTCGACACGCTCGTCGCACGACATCCGACACCAGATCAGGAGCGATGGGTTTTCGAGGTGCCCGCTCAGTGAAAAACACTTGGCGAGCATCGGTTGTGGGTCGATGATGCATCACATACTGCACCAGTGCTTCACCGACATCGGTTGGTAATGGCAACCGATCACCGCGTCGGCCTTTCCCTCTGACCCAAAGCTCGCCGGCCGACCAGTCAATGTCATCAAGCAACAACCCTGCAACTTCCACAGATCGCAGCCCCAACCGCGCTAACAACGCCAGGATGGCGCCATCCCGTGGATCTGACTTACGGGTCCCATCGCAGGAATCAAGCAGTTTTTGCACATCAGCTGCACTTAGTGAGTCTGGAAGCCCAGCGGCATGCCACCCTGCTATCGACGGGACGCTGGCAGCCAAATCACCTTGGACCAGATCCTGAGATTGTAAATAGCGCAGCAGGGACCTCAGCTCCGCTACACGACCACGGGCAGCCCCAAGACTCACCCGAGAGACCTCAGCCATCAAGAAATCCGAAACATCTCCACCACGTAGCGCTTGGAGGTTAATCATGCTCAAGCCACTGCTGCCTGGCTCCGTGAGAAATCGCCGAGCCAGATTTACATACCGTAGTACGGTCGTAGCAGCCAGGCCACGGGTGTTGACCAACCAGTTTCGATACAGTTCCATGAAAATATCGAGTTCACTGCTCGGTATATCTACGATCGCCGGGACTGCACCCTGGTCACGTAAAAAATTCAAGAGCAACATAAAGACCCGACGATGCTGGACCTGCCGGTAGCCTGCTGCCTTGCGATCGTGTATAAACGGCTCGATCAGTGCTTCACTAAAGTCTGCAACTTGTAAATGTTGGTCAGCCAGCCACCGGCCAAGCTGACCAACGACCTTCAACATCCCGCGCGTTGACCCTGGCGTATAACCCAGTGACAACACATGAGCCTGAAAATCCTGGATAAACGGCCCAAGAACTGCCGGTTTTCTTCGTGTACCAGTCATGATCTGTTCTCCCATCAGGAACGTTTTGTTCCTTAGAAAACATCATGACCCAGCCGTAATTATGCCGATACGTCTCAGCTAGAAAAAGC
>NZ_BAAGSP010000062.1:0-3371 GCF_054782375.1 Yaniella soli | reverse complement strand
TCGTCTTATGTAAAGCAAAAGATTATGCGAAGTTCACCACGGCTGGGGCCGTATTCTCGACTTTGTCGTGAGTGTTGCTTCGCATAATCTATTGGTTTTTGCTTTCATAGTAATCCACGCAGCCAGGCCACGAGGTCTGCTCGTTGTTCCTTGCCGTAGGGGCTTTGGGGGACAATATTTTGTTCGGCTGCTTTGATGGCTCGGCGTTTAGCTTCGGTGCTGGCTCGGGCATAGATTTCTGTGGTGGTGACGCTTTCGTGTCCTAGGAAATCGCGAATGTAAATTAAGTTCACTCCAGCGTCTAGGAGATGCATAGCCTTTGAATGGCGCATGACGTGAGGGTGTAGCTTCGGTGGAACGTGTTCTGGGTGGTGGGCGTGCGCGGTGGTGACGCTCTTTTGTAACACGTAGGCTACGCCTGCTCTGCCCAGTGGGTTTTTGCTTCGGTTGACGAACAATGGTTCGGTGGGCGCCGCCAGATGACGGGCTGTGGTGATGTAGTGTGACAAGATGTTGCCGACTTGTGCGGATAATGGGATCACGCGCGCTTTTCTTCCCTTGCCGATAATTTTGGCCGTGTGTGGGTGTGAAAACGTGAGGTCCCCGATCGTGATGCCGCATAGCTCGCTGACCCTGGCGCCGGAGTCATAGAGCAGGGAGACGATTGCAAGGTCCCGTATATTATCAGCCGCGGCGGTGACCACCAGTTGCACGGCGTTGACGCTGAGGAATTCGACCTCCTTCGTTGTTGGGGTCTTCACGGATGGTATCTCGAGTAGCCGGCGGCAGATCTCGAGGTGTTCGGGGGCCTCGGCTTGGACGAACTTGGCAAATGATCTGATGGCGGCGATGCGTGCATTCACGGTCGAAGCGGCGCATCCGCGGTCCTGGCGCAACCAGTCACTGAATTGATTGATGTGTTCGAGGGACAGGTGTGCCATGGTGATGCTGTTGGGTGACATGGCCTGGTGACTGTCCATCCATTGCAGCAACAGCACGAACGTATCGCGATATGACGCGATGGTATGGGTGCTGAATCCTCGTCTGGTGGGCAGATAATCGATGAGGAAAGACTGCAGCAGCGATTGAAACTCTTTCATGATGCATCACCGAACACTTGTTGTGACACCTGCTGTTGGGCCTCCACGATGCGTAGCAACGTCTCCTGGGTGAACCGGAGATAATATTCGGTGCTGGTGATGTCAGCATGGCCCATATAGGTGGCCAACAGGGGCAGCCCGACATAGATATCTGTCCCGGCATCGACCATTTTTTCCAACGCGTGCACCGCATAGGAATGCCGAAGGTCATGGGGCCGGATGGGTGTGTTCTGGCCGGTGAGCACACCCGCTTGAGCAAAGATCTTGCTCAGCGCGACACCAGCGTGGCTGGGCCGGGGAACGTTGTCGCGTGCCGTTGGCATTAGCGGTACCGTAGCGTTGATGCCGGTCAGCCCGCACCGATGCAGATAACCTGAGGCATACTCCCATAGCGAGTCCGACATGGGTAGCAGCCTGGTCCTGTCGCCTTTGGCGTGTCTGATCAAGATCGTGCCAGCGCTGATATCTAGATCAGATACTCTTAGCGCGCAGGCTTCGCCGATGCGTATCCCGCAGCACCACAGCAGCCGCAGCAGCAGCCTGCGTTGCTCCGAGGCGTGATGGTCAGCCACCCTCAGAATGTGAGCCATTTCTGGCTCGGTCACGATCCTGGGGACAAAATCGGTGGTATCGCGCACCAATCCTTCGGGTGGAATCGCCGGGGTATAGCCCTTGCTAGCAACCCACAGGCAGAATTGCCGCAAAATAGCGATCCGTTTGCACTGAGTGGACACCGCTTCGCCGGGTTTTCTAACAGTCAGTTTTTCCACCGCGGTACGAGAAATAATGTTGGGGTCACGTGGTTCCTTGGCCAGGAAGCGAGCGATCTGTCGCAGGACGTACTGGTAGCTGACCGGGATAGCATAGCCTAACGAGCGTTTATAGTGCACATAGCCGGTGAATAATTCGCTGTGTTGGCCAGGAAACGCAATGATGTTATCCACGGGGCACCTCCAGGCACAAAGCACGCAGCTGTTCAACGTCTACGGCCATGTACTTGCGCGTGGTATTGGCATTGGTATGCCCTAATATTCCCGAGATCACCGGGTAGGCAGTGCCATCGGACAACATGTTTGTTGCCGCCGAGTGCCGCAGCGAATGCATCCCGTGATGCTTGCCGACAGTATTCACGGACGCTCTGCCGAACGCTCCGGTCGCGACGTAGTAGAACGAATTCGACGCATCCTCGAAGCTGTCATGAGGGGCTCGATGCTGCAAAAACATCTGCTCGTTTGTGCTGTGGGGTCGTTCGTTTCGTAAATAGTCGGCCAAGGCAAGCATTACCTCATCAGGCAGCGGAAGCCTTACGGGGTTGCCAGTTTTGACTTGCTGAAACCAGATCTCGTGAGCTCGCCAGTCGATGTCATTCAGGCGCAACGTGCGAATATCTCCGGCGCGCATCCCCAGAACAGATGCAAGCAATAGCATCGCTCGATCACGTCGTGGGCATTGTCCTGCCGTTGCCGCCACCATCGCAGCGACCTCTTTGACGGCGTAAGCTGACGGCAACGATGCATGCTTATGACCGGGGATGACGGGCATCGCGACTGCGACAGCGGGACTGCAGAACCCCTCCTCGGCCGCCCATTTCGTGAATGCCCGCAGCATGTAGAGTATTCCTGACCGTGTTTGGGCAGTCATCCAGGAACACGCTTCGATGTGGGCGGTGACATCTTCCATCGACACCTCGCCAAAATGGGCGATCGTCAAACTCGTCAGAAACTTTCTGATCACGCTGACCTGGCCACGTCGAGTGGCCTGAGCCAGGCTCCGCTGCTCTAAATGTGAGCTATAAGCTTCGAAAACCTCCTGAAATTGAACGGGTACGTCCTCAGGCCTTGCCTGCGAAAAAGCCGGAAGACTGCCATCTTCCGCCAGAGAACGTAGAGTCCGAATATGCCGGAGCATGCTGCGACTGCTGGCGGAAAGAACGTTCTCATGCAGCCCCCACGCTTCAAGAAGCTGGTATTCCTCATCGACCCCGAACCACGCAATCTGACGTTCTACACACCACTGCTTGACCTTCTGCCAGGTTCGTTCATAATGCTCAACGGTACTCGGCTTGTATCCCAGTTCGGCAAGCATTTGGGCTGCCTGGGACATCAGTTCATCAATGTTCTTTCTCATCTCATTCCTCCAATTCCTGTCCGCGCATCATGCACGAACACACGGTAATTGGAGCCTAAGTTATGCGAAGTACAACCCTGCATCCGTCCAGACAGAACAGGGCACAGCGACCCAACTTCGCATAATCTTTTGCTTTACATAAGA
>NZ_BAAGSP010000061.1:0-3598 GCF_054782375.1 Yaniella soli | reverse complement strand
TACCAATATTTTCGGAAGACCCCGACACCTTCCACCACCTTCACCCCCGGCGTGTCTTAAACCCTCACCCCACCCTTAAACCGGAAGAGCCTGTTTATGCCACCGGCCTTGATCTTCCACCAGCCACTGCTCAATGATCGACGCGTACGCGGCGACCACAGATGCACCAGGACGGGTGGTCTCCGCGGGTGGCTGCGGGGAAAAATCCTCTTGGTTCGCATATTTGGCCACCGAGTCACGGCTAATGGCTAAACGCTTGGCTATTTCACGCTGAGACAGCCCTAATCGTTGAAGTTTTCTGATATCTTCTTGTATCGGCATGGGCACCGTCATGGACTTTCCAGTTCCTCTCCCACACTGCTATTGACAAAGATAAAAGCAGGCAGTGTGTTCAGGAACTTATCTAACAGGACAAACGGTGCCCATTGCCGTATCTCACACAGCAACACGCACCCAATCCTGGGCGTAATGAACATAGGCGCCACAAACCACAACAAAACAAGCTGTGGAAAAGTGGCCTGATTCTTAGCGCTCTTTTGGCTGGAAACCAGCCGCTCAACTGGCCGGAATCTTCTGCTTTAACGGCCTACTTCTAGTTGATCACGTACACCAGGGCATGACGATCATGCAAATCGAAAAACTCAGCCCCCAAGAGTACCGGGAAACCGCGATCGGGACGTTTAACGTTGAGGGAGCGTATGGTCCGCACACGGTGCTGCCGGCGGGTGATGGGTACTGGATTGACTACTACACCGAAAAATCTACTGCGTTGGCAGGTATCCGACGTGTCAAAGGTCGGATGAAATAGGACATTCGGTGGTCTGCGGGATGCGACAGTTTTCTTACAACATGTGGTTGACGAGCTGTTTCTATCTGTCATGAGTGTCGATGCAGCAACACAATTAGAGGAAGGTCATGACAAGACCGGTAGTATGCGTTTACATGACGGATAACGTGAATGTGGATGCTTTGGACACTGATGCGGCGTCTTATGGGTACTTGAAGTGTTTTGTCGAAAAAGTGGAACACCTCGTCGCTAGCGAAGACTACGTGACCGCGGGGCAGCTTGTCTCAGATGACCCTACTTCGGCGTGGTTTGGCTTCCGAACGGATAGGCTGTACGCGATCGTCGACGTGTTGATGTCGCAGCTTTCAGATCCAGGGCACTTTCTCACGACCGTTCACGCGGTGATGTCGAATCCTGATCCCGACTTGTTATTCAGCCAAGATGTCGTTGTTGGATCAGAAGAATATAATCCCCGGCAGCAGTATTTTTTGGCGGTTATTCGGATGAGCGCCTTCCGGTCCGTGGGGCTGCATAAAGATGCTGTCGAACAGGCCGAGGCTATGCGTTTGCAGCAAGGTCGACTGGTTTCGGTCTTTGACCGGCATGGTGGTTGGGCGCTGAGTACAAGTGTTCAGCTGGGTATCTCTGCTATGTTGGCGGGAAATTTTCACCGCGCGGTTGCTGCATTCACTGAAGCGCAACTGCACGTTGAGGTGCCGGCGTTTGCTTTCCTGACCCGTGATGCGCTTGTGAAATCAGCGCTGATTCAGGCTTCTTTTGGTGATCCGTATCAGGCTGAGACTCTGCTTGCTCGAGCAGAGGATATCCCTCGTACGTCGAGCTGGGCGGAATCTCAGATCGATGTTCACCGCGATTTTACTCAGATCTTGCTGCGCGGTGGAGCGGTTGCGCATGAGGCGATAGAAAGAATTCAGCTCCATGATGTTGGTGAAATGTGGCCGTTCTATATTGTGGCGATGTATCACCTGATGGAGTCTGCCGGTTACCGCGATCAGCTGGAATTCCAGCTGCAGATGTTTGAATCGTTGCCACTGCCCAAGACTGAAGGACACGGGTTTTCCGGAAGCGTCATCCCGCTCAAACGTGCACTACTTGCCATGGGTGCAGGCCGGGGGACCGAAGCGCAGGAACTCTTAGGTCAGGCTGACCCAGACATTGTATATACCCAGTTGATCGAGGCAGCATCGCATCTCTACGGTGGACGGCCCAAAGAAGCGTTGTCCCGTGCTACCCAGCTCCGGTCTCGAACAGCTGGTTTGCGTCTTCTTGAAGTCCGGAGATTGGCAGTAATCGCCGCTGCAAACTATGCACGTGACAACGTTCGCGATAGTTTGAATGCTCTGGAACAAGCTGCAAAATTCCCCCGAGGTCTGTCGAGATTCGAAGTTCAGCTATTTAGCCCCGAAACGCGTCGATTGGCTAAACAACACATCGAGCAATGGCCTCAAGAAGATGTAGGCCGTTCGACTTTTTTGACCGGACTGCCTGATCCCGGGGCGGCACTCAGCGAGCGCGAACTGATCATTATTCAAGAAATTGCATTAGGGCATTCCCGCGCTCAAATTGCAGAGAATCTTTACATCTCAATCAATACAGTCAAATCGCAGATACAAAACGCTTACCGCAAACTTGGAGCCACATCGAAAACTTCGGCCATACGGGAAGCCGAGCGTAGGGGCTTACTCTAATGTTGGCGAGTGATCGGGCCCACCCTATTGTCGGCTGTATGTTGAGCTGCTCTATGGATTTCGGACACGGGCCCTCTACGTTTTAACTAGACTTGAGGGTCATACCGAAAGTGAGACTGAGTTAGGAAATGTCGACTCCACGCCGTCAATACTCCCAGGAGTTCAAAGACCAATTGGTTGAAGAGGTCATGGAATTTTCGAAGCCCATTGCCGAGGTTGCTCGGGACTATGGTATCGCTGCCCAATCGTTGGGCAATTGGGTGAAGAAATACCGTCAAACGCACGGCCATGATGATGCCGACAGCAGTGCCACGGCGGGTGCAACGGCCCGCGAGCAAGCGCTGGAACGGGAAGTTCAAGAGCTCAAAGCGGAGTTGTCGTTCGTAAAAAAAGCAGCCTTGGATTCAAGTCGTCAAGGCAACACCATGTTGTTCGACTTCAATTGGGGTTCGGTAGCCTAAGCATTTGCAGGGACGGGTGTTCAGGTCATGGGCGATTTGATCCAGCTCGTTTTGTGAATATCTGCTGAGGTTGGTTTTCTTGGGCAGGTATTGGCGGATCAGCCCGTTGGTGTTTTCGTTGGTGCCGCGTTGCCAGGGACTTAGCGGATCGGCAAAGAAGACCTCTACTCCAGTAGCCTGGGTGATGGTCTGGTGGTCGGCCAGTTCCATGCCACGATCCCAAGTCAGTGTTTTGACGTTGGTCTCTGGCTGCTGGGTTCGGCGCTGGCTCAGCGCTGTGGTCAGATGCTGCGCACTACGATCGGCCAGTTGAACTAACGCCACTTTGCGGCTGGCCCGATCCACCAAGGTAGCAATCTGCGAGCTGCTGCTACCAATAACCAGGTCCCCTTCCCAGTGCCCGAGTACCGTTCGATCTTCTGCCTCGGCTGGCCGGTCATGAATGGAACGCGCGTTTTTGATCTGTGACCGCCACTGACCCCGCGTGGAATAGTGCTTGCCGTGACGGATGGGGCGGTTACGTCGCAGACAGTGATGGATATTGTGTGGCAGTATCTTGCGGACCTTGTGCAGATACACGGTGCGATAAATGGCCTCGTGACTGATGTGCATCCGCGTATTCATCGGGTAGTCCAACCGCA
>NZ_BAAGSP010000060.1:0-3753 GCF_054782375.1 Yaniella soli | reverse complement strand
TCTGGCGACTTTCAGTTCACCACTTGGGAGGTCATTTTGCTTGGAAGACAAACCGAACCCGTTGCTCACCGGGAGAAATACTGGTTACCGGCCTGTCTTAGGCCGTGCAAAACTCATGGCCATACATGTGCAATTTAATCTGTCCCTCAACAGGCCTCACTGCTCTCATCACTCACACCTCGAAGAGGGTGAATACCCACGGTAAAAAATCTTCCTGTTGATGAGCTTGAATGCAGCTCGATATGGCTCATGAATTGGCTGGCAAACCTCTAGGTACCGTTGAGTGGCGCACGACGAGCTCCGGCCAGTAGTAATCTCGTACCGCGGCAGCCTCGCGATCAGTCCTATGTTCGACACTTCTGAATTGCTCCTGAATTGGTCCGAAACAAGCATAAGGCCCCGGGTCTGGATCCCGGGGCCTCACGCTCTCATCACTCACACCTCGAAGAGGATGATTAACACTCTAAAGAACGACCCTGTGGATGAGCTTGAGTCCAGCTCCAAATCCAGCATGAACCGACTAACAGTTCTCTGGGTCGTTCGCTAAGAGTCTGCTGACAAGTCGGCATCGGGGCTTCGCAGGATATGCATAAACCGCGCATTAATATAAAGATTTTCTCTACCTGCACGCTGGACTGCAAGCATTCCCGCGTCTGCCAACGCACTCAGATACTTCACTGCAGTTGGACGAGAGACACCACAGCCGTCCACAACGTCCCTCACACGACAGTACGGCTGTTCGAATAAAACATCAGATAACGCCACGGGATAATGCGGTCCAATATCTGCCAAAAGTTGCTCAGCGAACTGTTCTTGAAGCTGTTGAATGGCCTTGATCTTCAACCGGGTAGAGCGAGCAGTCGCCTCTACGGCATGAAGCATGTAGATTATCCATTTCTCCCATGCGCCACTTTTAGTGACTGCATTGAGTAGTCGATAGTACTCGTTTTTATGTTGGATGATGTATTGCGAAACGTAGAGTATAGGTTCGCGCAACAACTCTTTGGCCACAAGCATCAGACCATTGATAACTCTGCCCGTTCTTCCGTTTCCATCGTCAAACGGATGGATGGCTTCGAACTGATAGTGCGCTACCGCCATCTGAACCAACGGGTCGAGATCTGTTGCAGCATTCATGAACTGCTCCCAGTTCTGTAGTTTCTCCTCAATGACTTGACGGCCTACCGGTGGTGTATAAATTCTCCTACCGGTCACCGGGTTACCGATATAGGTGCCCTCGCCCTGCCGGATGTCCGTCTCGGTCCCCCGAATTTCGGAGCATATCTCCTTCGCCATGCCTACGGTCATCAAGTCGGCTCGCTGCCGCATGCGCTCCTGTCCATGGAATAGCGCGATCTTATATCGCAGAGCTTCCCGCGTCGCCGCACTCGCATCAGCACGATGAGTATCCGCGCGAAATAGCTCATCGGTCGTGGTGACAATATTTTCGATTTCAGAGCTCGCCTGAGCTTCCAATAGCGCAAGAGAATTTACAAACACGCTCGGATTTGGCAGTGACACGAGCGCCTCGTTGAGGCCACTGAGCTCGGCTCGTGCAGTCACAAGCTTCTTAAGAACCGAAACGGTTTCGAGGTTTTGCGCCGGAGGGATGGGAGGTAGGTCGTTATACGGGGCTTCTGGGGACCATGACATGTAAAAAAAACTAGCGTATTTTTTCACATAAACATAGACGTGTAAAAATTACACACAATTTTTTACACGTCCCACCGAGATGTAAAGACTTTTTACAGGCTGCCCTTGGTCATGCCGCCCGATCTGCCCGGACGCATCTTATCTCCACCAAGAATAAGGCCCCGGGTCTGGATCCCGGGGCCCTACGCTCTCATCACTCACACCTCGAAGAGGATGATTAATACTCTAAGAAACGTTCCTGTTGATGAGCTTGTATGCAGCTCGATATGGCTCATGAATTGGCTAGCAAATGTCTGGACATGACGAAAATTTCGCTTCCGAGCTCATTCATCGAGTAGGTATTCCAATGTCGTGAGCTCGTCGTAGAGCACAAGTTCCTCGGCATCGAGCTCAAAGTCTCTTCCTCTGCGACGAAACTTCTCCACGTTGCCAACCTCAGCGAAAATTGCTTCGCAACGCGCTTCCGCTTCTTCGCGAGTCCAGATTTCGACTAGTCCGTCTCGTTGCATGGTCTCAACCTTCCCACGTAGTTGGAGTCAGTATAAACCGACGGAACGACAGTTGGTGCGCACCTCGTTCTACCCTTGCCGACAACAGACCCTCCCGTCACACCAGCCTTATAGGTAGCGTATCCACACAGAATCACACTGCACCACAGCCGAGGAGAACTCGTGGCATACGAACATGAAACCGTCTCGACACTCAGCGCCAAGTTTCGTGACGGCACCACCACTGCGGTACGTGAATCCGCGGCAGCTCGTCAAGCAGCGCGAGAAGCTGGCCCGGTGTTCATTACCATCACCGAGGATGACTCGGCAGCAGCCACATCAGACGAGCGACTCCAAGCCGGTACGCCTCGCAGCCTTTTGGAAGGCATCCCGGTCGCCATCAAAGATGTTATTGATACCGCCGGTATGTACACAACCATGGGCTCGAATCTGTTTATCGACAACATTCCGGATGAAGACGCCACGATCGTCAAACAACTTCGCGAGGCCGGCGCCAACATCATCGGCAAGACCAACACCCATGAATTTTCCTACGGCATCCGCGGTGACGCCAGCGCCTACGGAGTGGTGCCGAACCCGCATGATGAATCGCGCATTGCGGGCGGCTCAAGTTCCGGATCTGCTGCTGCGGTAGCCCGGGGCATCGTGTCAGTCGCGGTGGGGACTGATACCGCCGGGTCTATTCGTGTGCCGGCTGCGCTGTGTGGCGCGGTGGGTTTCAAACCGACCTTTGACATCTTGTCTACGGATGGGATCTTCCCGTTGGCCAAGTCCTTCGATACCACTGGCTTTTTAGGCACCAGCGTTCGCGATATTTCGCTGACCTTGGACGCGCTGGGGTTGGAAGGCTTTTCGCCGACGTCCGATCACGCCGACGACCTGGTGTTGCGCAGGTTGCAGGACAACCCCGCTTTACCCGCTGAACTTCCTGATGAGGATGAGATACAAACCATTCCGGATGTGATCGATGCACCGGATATTTTTCATCCGAGCTTCGACGGCAGCACCGCAGACTTCCGGACGCTATTCAATACCATCCGAAGCCGGGAAGCTTACGTCCTGCACAAACCGTATCTAGCATCGGAATCAACCCGAAGCCAATACCAACCGCTCACCCTGGAACGTCTCGACGGCGACGCCGACTCAACCGATGAGGAAGCAGAGTACGCGCTGACGCGAATTCAAGAAATTGGCGAACGGTATCTCGAGGAGTTTGCCGACGTCGATATTTTGCTCACACCGACCGTGCCGATCGATGCCCCACCGCGTGATGAGGAGCCCGGTGAGGGCTCGGAAGTACTGGTCTCTCTGTCCGTTGCGTGGAACGTGCTCGGCTGGCCCGCGTTGACCATCCCCTATTGGAATCCCGGCGATCCGCTGCCGAAATCCGTGCAGGTCATCGGTAAACCAGGCCGCGATGCCGACGTGCTGCGTGCCGGTCAGCACCTTGAAGCCCTCCTAGCCAAGCAGAACCAGATACTCAGCGCATCTTAATCTGGCTCTTCCGGTTTAAGGGTGGGGTTGGTGGTCTAGGCCGCCTGCGATCAGCAACATTCTGAGTCGGTAGTTGTGGGGGTTTCGGAAGCCGCGG
>NZ_BAAGSP010000059.1:0-4001 GCF_054782375.1 Yaniella soli | reverse complement strand
TTGCACTTCCATCGAAACGCGAGCTCCCCATGCCTGTCCTGTGCGACACGCCCGAACCAATCACCAATTTCCGGTCCCTATCCGCGCAATCTCTAAGCAAAATTACTACCTAGATAGCGCCAACCGATCGGAAACCGCCAAACGAACTCGCAATAAGCCGCCAAACGGAGTTGAAAGTCACACAGCATGTTCTCGTCGTCTGTGAATGTGTGTAAAGGGGTATGCCCTGTTATGCGTCTCGTAGCCTGGCGCGAGTGCACTGGAAAGCAGAGTGGAGCCATCGATTTATACCTGGGTGCAGGCTAGCAGTGGATGGGCGGAGAAAGGGATACGCCCGAGCTGTTGGGTAATCAGAATGATCGGTCGCCGGGTGCACCATGAGACCCGGACGCTGTCTTCGGAATCCTTAGTCCATGGTCGTCCCGGTTTATTGTGGTCCGCAGCTAAGTGCTGTAGGTCAGGGCCTGCTTCAGCCTTGAGAAACGTCGGGAAGTCGGGCACTTGCTACCACACCCAGGATGCCCAAGAGTGCTAAGAACAGCAACGCCCAGCTGATGTGCACCAGTGCCAGCAAGGAGCTCAGACCGCCCACGAGCAATAAGATGAAGCCCATTGCCGAGTTGGACACGGCGACATAGATGGTGCGTTGATCTCCTTGGGCCATGTCGACCACGTAGGTCTTTCTGCCAATGCGGACACCTGTGTGCATGAGCGTCACTGCAAAATAGGCTGTTACGAACAGGAGGTTTCCGAGCCAGGTATCAATAACGACTCCCGGTACGACAGTCACTACAACGGTGGTGATAATGATCGCCGAAGCGACACCAGCACCAAGGCTCATCAGTTTTTTGCTGGAGCGGTCAGCAAATCGTCCAAAAAGCAGGCCGCCGATCAACGCTGCAAGTCCCGAAGCAATGATGAACCCACCCAGTCCCGTGAGACTTGAAGCCCCTGATTGGGCCGATAAGGTGACCAAGAACGGTGGACTCAATGACGAAACGAGTAGGAGGCTGCGGACGGTCACAAAGTGTCGAAACGGTAAGTCTTCTCGCAGCAGAGTCACCATCTGCCTTAACCAGTTGTTGGAGTCAGGTTCCGTTTTCTCGACTGGGCCGGGCCGGCCTGAAGCCTCACCGGCAGGCTCACGAATACCGGCATACACTGCAGCAACCGCGATCCATAAGACGACGCCCAGGACCAGCAGCCAGAGGAGCTGTTCTACCGAAAGATCATTTCCTCCCACGATCCGGATGATAAGCCCAGGGTGACGGCGACAAGACCGGCAGCCGTGGCGGCTAAGCCGTTGACCTGCCCCGTTGCCCTTTTGGCACGGTGCGGCCCTGGACGTCTTTGGACGAGATAGAACACAAGCAGCGCCCCAACGCGAACACCGCCAAGGCTGCCACAATAAGCACCCCTGCGGTCAGTCCCTCTGCCAATGCGGCGGTGGATACCATCGCAGCAACAGCAATCGCTTGGATAAAGGCGCCTGCCACGAAAACCCATTTGCGGTATCGCACCCGAAGGATCAATGGGGTCAGGAATGCCTGCGGCAGCATAGAGCCGGCTTCGCGAATTGGCACAAGCAGGCCCGTCAGCGCCGGTGGGACACCTAATGCAGCAAAGAGCTGAATAGTACGGCTTTTTGAAACCAGGTGTCTGGGTAGTGGGTACTTGGATTCTGGCTATTGGGAACCGCGGGGTTCAGTGTTAGTGGTGGCAGTCACCGTGGCTGTCATCATCTAGCAAAGGAGGTCGACCAGATGGTTGACCACAAACGTATTATGTCCTTGTTGATCCAAGGTGTGAGTTATTCCGATATCGCGGCCAGGTGCCGGTGCTCGCGGGCAACAATCAGTAAAATTAATCGCGTGGTCAAAGATCACCAGTTCACCGTCAACCAGGTCGAGACATTAGGACCTGAAGAGTTGGCGGGATTATTTCCGGATCAGCGCTCTGGAGTGTCAGCCGGATTCGTGGAACCGGATTTCACAGCCATCACGGATCGACGAATCCGCCGAGGCGGCAAATCGACGTTGAAAGTCGAATGGGAACGGTATACGGCTGCTGATGCGCCACCGGGTTTACGGTTCTATAGTTATCAGCAGTTTTGTGCCCGTTTCAACGACTACGCCCAGGTGCATAACCTCACCGAGAAATTATCCCACGAACCCGGCCAATGCCTGTTTGTTGATTGGGCAGGATCCACGATGGCTCTGGTGGATCCTTTGACTGATCAGACCACCAAAGTGTCGGTGTTTGTGGCCTGTCTACCGTATTCCGGGATGATCTTTGCCAAAGGGTTCCTTGATGAAAAGCTCTCTTCGTGGCTGAGGGCGCATCAAGATGCGTTCGCTTATCTGGGTGGGGTGCCAGAGATCATCGTGCCCGATAATACGTCCACGGCCAGTGTGCGTATTCATGTTGACGAGGCGGCGCGCAAAGTCCAAGAAACCTATTTTGCTTTTGCTGATTATCACGACTGCGCGGTCGTGCCAACCCGGGTAAATCGGCCAAAAGATAAAGCAGCTGTTGAGACTGCGGTAGGCATTGTGGATCGGTGGGTCATCGAGTATCTGGAAATCGAGCAATTTCACTCCTTGACGGAGCTCAACGAAGCCATCGCTACCCGGATCGATCATATTAATGCCCAACCATTCCGCGGTGGTGAGACCACCCGGTTTGCTGAACTTGCGGCATTTGAGGCCCCGCATTTGCAGTCCTTACCGGAGCGGGCCTGGACCCAATCGGTGTGGCGCAAAGCAAAAGTCGCACCCGATTATCACATTCAGGTTGATCACCGACGGTATTCGGTGCCCTACACCTATGTTGGCACCACAGTAGATGTGCAACTGACAGATACCGAGGTGCTGATTTCAGCCGATAATCAGCGCATTGCCGCACATCACCGGAACACCGGTCGCAAGGGCTCCTACACCACTGATGCGACCCATGCTCCGGCCAACCACCAGCTGACCGCTTCCGTATGGTCACGAGACCGGTTTATCAACTGGGCCACCCGAATCGGCCCAGCGACCGTGCAGGTGATCACTGCTATCTTAGATGCCGCCCGGATCGAAGCCCAAGCCTATGCCACCTGCAACAACATTCTGGCCCGGTCCAAACAGCAACGCCAGCGATTAGAAGACGCCTGCCAGCAGATTCTGGATCGCGGGTTAGCGCCCAGTTACACCAGCGTACGCACCATGATGCAAGCTCTGGCGTCTAACAGAATAAACCCGACCACACCACGCCCCGCCGAGACCGGCGATATCCCGGAGCTGCCGTCAACGGTAGCTTCTCGCAGTGGGCATGTTCGCGGGCCAGACCACTTCCGCGCCACCGGCTTAACTGGGCAGGAGGCTCGCTAATGTTTACTGAAGAACATGTGCAATTACTAACCAGCTTCCGAGTCCGCACCTTTGGGCTGAAAATCCAAGAAATGCTGGATGACCCGGACTACGATGAGGTCTCTTTTGAAGACAAAATCGTCGAAGCCATCGAAGCAGAACACCTAGCACGCACCAATCGCAAGATCGAGAAATACCTCAAAGCTGCCGGTTTCAAAAACCCTGACGCCAGCGTGGAAGACATTCACTACCATCCTGACCGGGCCTTGAGCCGAGAACGCATCAACCGCCTGGCCAAGCTGACTTGGATCGATGACCCACTCAACGTAGTCATCATCGCTGCCACTGGCGCCGGCAAGAGCTATTTAGCCCAAGCACTGGGCGCCCACGCGTGCCGCAACCTGCACTCGGTGGCCTATTGGCGATTATCCGAACTGGCCACCCAGCTTGAGCTATTAGCCACCGATCCAGAAAAACGCCACCGGCTGATCACTTCGGCCATCAACACCGGCGTGTTGATTCTGGACGACTAATGCAAAGGTTCGCATTAGTCATCTTATGTAAAGCAAAAGATTATGCGAAGTTGGGTCGCTGTGCCCTGTTCTGTCTGGACGGATGCAGGGTTGTACTTCGCATAACTTAGGCTCCAAT
>NZ_BAAGSP010000058.1:0-4178 GCF_054782375.1 Yaniella soli | reverse complement strand
GTCGCTACCAATATTTTCGGAAGACCCCGACACCTTCCACCACCTTCACCCCCGGCGTGTCTTAAACCCTCACCCCACCCTTAAACCGGAAGAGCCCTTAATCTGCAACCGTAATACTCCCGGTTAGCATGAAATATATGAGTACGAACCAACGCGCCATCACCGCTACCTATATGCGAGGCGGCACCAGCAAGGGCGTGTTTTTCCATGCCCGCGACCTCCCACCGGCCGGGCCGGAGCGCGACGAGCTACTGCTACGCATCATGGGATCCCCCGACCGGCTCCAAATTGATGGGATGGGTGGGACCTACTCGTCCACGAGCAAAGTGGTCGTGGTGGATGAGCCCAATGACGGTGAGCTGACGTACTGGTTTGGCCAAGTCGCCATCAACGCTCCCCATATTGATTGGAACGGTAACTGCGGCAACCTGACCACCGCGGTCGGTCCGTTTGCCCTGGAAGAAGGACTTGTCCAAGGCCACGACCCAGTCACTCGTGTCACGTTGCACAATGAGAATACCGGAACGAAGATTGAGGCCGAAGTGCCAACTTCCAATGGCACTTTCCGGGTCGATGGCGAGCACGTCGTCGATGGCGTGCCTGGCACTGGTTCACCCGTGGTTACTCGCTACCTAGATCCCGCTGGGAAAACGACCGGGAGTCTGCTGCCCACAGGTGACGCAACCACCCAGGTCGCGCTCGCCTCCGGGGAACAGCTCTGGGTTTCTGTGGTTGATGCTGCCTCGGTCTTCGCGTTCATTCGTGCCGAAGACCTTGGTGTCGACATGTCCCAGACGGATGTCAGCGTACTCAACGCAGATGCAGAACTGCTGGAACGCATCGAGGAGACTCGCGCTCGGTTGGCAGTGCAGCTGGGTCGGGTGAATGACCCGGCCGATGCGGCCACGGAGTCGGCAACCGTGCCACGCATTATTGTGTTCGGCCCAGGCGACAACGAGGTTATGGTGCACGCCCGTGCTGTGATGATGGGCGTCTTTCACCGAGCTTTACCGATGACCGGGGCGTTATGCCTCGCCGCAGCCGCGCATACTCCCGGCACCCTCGTGGCAGAGGCTCTCACCGAACCTACTGCACGTGAAGTGATCATCGGGCATCCGCGCGGTCAAGCCGTCGTCGAGGTCGATGCCACGACAGACGACCACGAAACTCGCATCGAATCATTAGGCGTGACTCGTACCGCCCGCCGCATCATGGACGGCAATGTGTATGTACCAGAGGCTTGATCGACTCAATTTCACCGGAACTCTTGTCGAGGGCGCCCTGGACACATCAATGGTTCTTTGCAAGAGCGTATTGAGTAATACGTTCGGGTTACGAGCGACAATCGAGCACTGTGACGATTGACACATTTTCTTGTGGGTCTATAGACTCTGTGGGATTCTTGCTGACAATGAGTTGACTTGCGACAACGCACCACGAGAGGAACGCATGGCCAGCGTTTTGGATAAAGAAGCAATCGTAGCTCCCAAACATTTCAATCGATGGCTCATCCCCGCCGCAGCACTAGCGATCCACCTGTGCATCGGCCAGGTTTACGCATTCAGTGTGTTCAAAATCCCGTTGATGAACCATTTTGACGTCGGTGAAGTCTCCGTCGGCTGGATCTTCTCCGTCGCAATTGCCATGCTCGGTCTCTCCGCGGCATTCGGCGGGACCTGGGTCGAAAAAGCCGGCCCACGAAAATCTATGACGCTGGCGGGCACCGCGTGGGTGCTCGGCTTCGTCGTGGCCACGATCGGGCTGGTGACCGGCCAGTTGTGGCTGATTTATCTAGGCTACGGGGTCATCGGCGGTATCGGTCTTGGTATCGGGTATATCTCCCCGGTCTCAACCTTGATGAAATGGTTCCCCGACCGCCCAGGCTTGGCGACCGGTTTGGCCATCATGGGCTTTGGTGGCGGCGCACTGATCGCCAGCCCCATGTCCAATGCGCTGATGGAGCTCTACGGTGGCGGCACCGATACCGAACAGATGGCCTCGGGCCTGGCGCCAACGTTCATCACGCTGGCAGCCAGCTATGCCGTCATTATTGCCGCCGGTGCCTACGTCATCCGCGTGCCGCACCCGGACTGGAAACCAGAGGGCTGGGATCCATCCAAGGTCGAATCAAAGCCGATGCAAACGCAGTTGAATGTTTCGGCGAATCAGGCGTTGAAGACTCCACAGTTCTGGTTCTTGTGGATCATGCTGTTCACCAATGTCACGGCGGGTATCGGCATTCTAGAAAATGCGGCACCCATGATCCAGGACTACTTCCCCGGCATCACCGCGGCCGCTGCAGCAGGTTTCGTCGGCATTCTCTCGATAGCCAACATGGCCGGACGCTTCGTCTGGTCCACCACCTCGGACTACATCGGACGCAAAAACATCTACCTCCTATACCTGGGCGTGGGGATCCTGCTGTACTTGGCAATCGCCTTCTTCGGCGGCAACTCGCTGATCCTATTCATCATCGCGTCCGTGTTCATTCTGTCCTTCTACGGTGGTGGGTTCTCGACCATCCCGGCGTATCTGAAAGACATGTTCGGCGTATATCAGGTTGGCGCGATCCACGGTCGCCTGCTGACCGCATGGGCAGCAGCCGGTATTGCCGGGCCACTGATTGTCAATAGCGTGCTCGAGTCCCAGGCTGCTACGGGCAACGAAGGCCCCGAACTCTACACCTTGTCGATGTTCATCATGGTTGGCTTGCTCGCGCTGGGCTTGCTCTCCAATATTTTGATGCGTCCGGTTGCTGAGAAGCACACCGTTGAATACAACAAAGAGCAACGAGGAGTATCCGCACCATGAGTTCTTCACCTGAAACCGCACAGCACGACGATGGCGACGACGTCAGCACAACCTACCGATCCATCGCCATCATCCTGGCCCTGGTGGTCATCATGGGACTGGGCTACGGGCTCGTTGATACCGGCATTAACGCCGCAGCACTGTTTACGGAGTAGTCTCGGCGTCCTAGCTTCCGGACGGCTTCGAGTCAACGCGACTCAGTTGGTCGCCTGGTTATCAGTCGCAACGATTGCTCCGGGCGATCTGGGCAACTCCAGGACCATCAGGCTGCGCCAGCAATTATCAATACCCTCACTTGGGTTGCCCGGCGCGCCCGCGAACTACTACTGCTTTTACTTTCACTGAGTCCGAGCCGATTAAAACGCTCACTATGAGGAAATCATCAGCGGTAATAACACGCGGAAGGCCAGGAGACTCCAAAACCGCTCAACCGCAAAACGTGCAATTTTCAACGCTACGATTGCGATTCATATATCTGATCGATAAATCAAGGCTAGGGTGTTCAGCTTATTTGTGGTCGTACAACGTGTATCTTGTAGTCATGGATCACATCCCCATTTCATATCAATCCAAAAGACAGCGAATCCGCGGCTGGTTTCGAAGGCATGCTTACCCATGGGTGAGACGATATTGGTTGAAAGTTCTACTCTTTCTTGCTTCTGGAGCCATCGTCTATGGTCTTATGGTTTTAGTCCCGTGGGTTTGGGCGACGGGTGGCTCCGGCCTAGAAGTGGAAGAGCGACGTAACTTCATTGCTGTCTTGGCGGGAGCCCTTGCTGTAGGCGGGCTACTGCTGACTCGTCAAAGACATGAGCTAAGCCGTGACGAGAATAGAACTAACCGCTATTCGGAAGCAGTGCGATTATTGGGTTCCCGGGGCCTTACAGAGAGACTCGGAGGAATTTACGCACTTCAACGTCTCGCAAAAGAATCGCTCCACGATGCACCAGCTGTTGCTCAACTTCTCGCAGCCTTCGTCAAGGAGTCCTCACAGGATTTCGTTGAGCGGTGCAAAAGTTCTGATCAGAAAGAACAACCCGTTTCGCTCAAACGTACTTCCTCTGATATTGAAGCAGCTACCCGGGCGCTGTGCCGGCCTGAATTGCACCAACACATCATGGGAGCCCCATTGACAGGACAGGGCAGCCTTGAAGGCGCCTACCTAGTGGGCGCCATGCTCAACAACCTCAATCTTAATAACGTTGACCTTCGAGGCTCATACCTTGATGGAGCTTCCTTTAACTCCACATCGATGTATAACGTCCAGCTAAGAACATGCGCCAATAGGTTAGGGTTTTCGTTCGGGTCGGGTGTCCCATCGATGGGTGGTCCAGGCTTGGCGAACGAGGCGGCGGATCACGATGATG
>NZ_BAAGSP010000057.1:0-4959 GCF_054782375.1 Yaniella soli | reverse complement strand
ACGGTACATCGCACGACGGATCTTCAAAGTACTCAATGCCTCAGCTGTCTCGATGCAACTGGCTTGACGGACATAGAAGAGTCAGCCAGTCCCAGACTAGCTAAATCAAGTCTCACAGTATATTCAGCCTGTTCGCGATTTACCTGGCTCATGGCCACGTCTACCGGTCTCTTCATGGCCAACAGACTTCAGACGCAGCACATACCCCGCAGATCAGGAGAATAGAGTCAAAACTGTCACAAGCACCAGTATTCCCGCGACTAGGATTGCGGGCAGGATCTGTTTCAAAGTGACGGATCTATTTTCCGCCTGCATTGTCGACTGAAAATTCGTGGACGGTGCGTTATGACGGGGCGCGCCAACTTGGGCCTGTGGCCGATATCCTGCTCCCCCGTAATACTGCTGGCTCCCCTGCTGGGCGCCCGTGTCAAATGTGTTCTGAGCTGCCTGCCCGAAGTCCGTATAACCTGAGCCATTTCCCCAATCAGGCCTCGCTTTGTGGGTCAAATCGCTCGAGTAGTAGTTCCACGCTGAACTACGTTCTGCATCATCTTGATAACCGGGCAGATTCGAATACCGCGGCTGATCAGACGGCGACTGGTTATACACAATCTCGCTCGGGTCGCTCCCCCAATTGCGTTGCGTATTTGACGACGCTGTACTGACATCTTGGCTAGACCATTGATTTGATGAGCCCGCCCCATCCATGGGTTGGTCGAATTCCTCAATAGCGTTGGCGACGTCGATTTGAATGCGCTTCCTTTTCGAGGCCGCATATTCAGTCGATCCGTTTCGTTTGGCCCATTGCATTGCGGGGCCAATAGATCTTCGATTTGATGGTTTATTTTCGCTGAGCAAAGATCCACCTCTACAGTTATGGTGACGTGCAATTATTTACAGTGTAGAGCAGAACCGTAAGGACCCGGGATGTCTGCTCTCCACCTCGTCCTGCGTTGGAAATGTCGGCTTAACGACCTACGGGTCTCAGTCAAAGAACTGAGACCCGTAGGTTTAGAGGATTGGCACTGTGTGTTTAGTGCTTGTGTTGACCTTTGGAATATTCAAAGACCCATCCGGTCACGAAGAAGAGGCCCAGGAAGAGACCGATGATGAAGATCCACCAGTCAACAGCAACTCCAATGAATAAGATGGCACAAGACACGCCGAGGCCTAGTGGCCACCAGCTCCACGGCGCGAATCGCGCATAGGTGCCAGCGTATTCCGCGATCTCACCGTCTTCCTGATCGTCCACGCCTGTTTTGTATTCTTTGTCTACAAGACGCAGGTAGTAGGCAATCATGTACTGCATGGCGGCCAGAGCGAAAAGCGCTGGGATACCAACCCATTCAGTCCCACGAGTCCAAATCGCGTACACGACCGCAACTAGGAGAAAGAATGTTCCAAGAATCGCGAACAGTTTCGCATTAATCTTCACGTCAGGCACCTACCTTCGTTGTCATTTGTTCACGACGCTCTAGCGGAATCAGTTCTGGGTGATGTAGGTCCAATGCTGGACGTTCAGAACGGATACGCGGCAGGGCGTGGAAGTTGTGACGTGGTGGTGGACATGACGTAGCCCATTCGAGGGATCCGCCGAAGCCCCATGGGTCATCCACGGTGACTTTCTTACCATAACGGGCGGTGTAGTAGATGTTCCACAGGAACGGAATGATTGCCGCGCCGAGGAGCATAGAAGAGATCGTGGAGAACTGGTTCATCGCGGTGAAACCGTCCTCGACCATGTAGTCAGCGTACCGACGGGGCATACCCATGACGCCCAACCAGTGCTGCACCAGGAAGGTTCCGTGGAAGCCAAGGAAGAGCATCCAGAACTGGATTTTGCCCCACGTTTCGTTCAGCATCTTGCCGGTGAATTTTGGCCACCAGAAATAGAAGCCTGCGAACATGGCGAACACCACGGTACCGAAGACAACGTAGTGGAAGTGTGCGACAACGAAGTACGTATCAGATACTTGGAAGTCCAACGGTGGCGACGCCAGAATAATACCGGTCAGGCCACCGAAGAGGAAGGTCACCATGAAACCAAGGCTCCACAGCATCGGAGTCTCGAACGTGATGGATCCTCGCCACATGGTACCGATCCAGTTGACGAACTTCACGCCGGTAGGCACAGCAATGAGCATGGTCATCAGCGAGAAGAATGGCAGGAGCACCGAGCCGGTGACGTACATGTGGTGAGCCCACACGGTCATGGATAGTGCTGCAATGGCCGCGGTCGCAAAGACCAGTGATTTATAACCGAAGATTGGTTTACGTGAGAAGACGGGGATGATCTCGGAGACGATACCAAAGAACGGCAGCGCAATAATGTACACCTCCGGGTGCCCGAAGAACCAGAACAAGTGCTGCCATAGAATGGCGCCACCATTTTCTGGGTCAAAGATATGGCCTCCGAAGCGACGGTCGAGTCCAAGCCCAAACAGTGCTGACGCTAGCGGTGGAAACGCCATGAGAATCAGAATACCGGTAATCAGGGAGTTCCAAGTGAAAATCGGCATGCGCCACATGGTCATACCTGGGGCACGCATTGAGATGATCGTGGTGACGATGTTAACGCCACCAAGAATCGTACCGAAGCCTTGGAGCGCGAGGCCAAAGACCCAGAGGTCTCCACCGATTCCTGGCGAGTAGGTCGCGTTCGAAAGCGGCGCATATGCGAACCAACCGAATGACGCTGCACCCTGAGGGGTGAGGAAGCCTGCAACGACAATAAGCGATCCGAAAAGGAAGAACCAGAAGGCCAACGCGTTGAGACGTGGGAAGGCCACATCAGGTGCTCCGACTTGTAATGGCATGATCACATTGGCGAAACCAATAAATAGCGGCGTCGCGAACATCAACAGCATCAGTGTGCCGTGCATTGTGAACAACTGGTTGAACTGTTCTTTCGTCTGCAGTACCTGCATACCCGGGGAGAACAGTTCGGCACGGATCAGCAGCGCCATGACGCCGGCGAGGCCGAAGAAAATAAATGACGTGATCAGGTACATAAACCCGATTGTCTTGTGGTCAGTCGACGTGATCCAGTTGACGATAAGGCGACCTTTTGAAACGGGCACTACCTGTGGCCGGACGCGTGACTGACTCTCGTCTTGTGTGTATTCGTAAGTAGTCATGTACTTTTACTCCTCGATCCGTTGTGGATCGCCCAAAGGTACCTCTTGGTCCTGCTGACCTTCTGGGTTTTCGTTCGGGTTGCGGTTGAGTTCAGAACCCGACAGCCCCTCTGGCAGCTGACGAATCTGATTCAAGAATTCGCCCTCGTCAACGATTTCAACATTAAAGAGCATTTCGGAGTGGTATTCACCGCAGAGCTCGGCACATTTCCCGTGGAATTCACCGGTCTCGCCTGGCGTGAGGTACATACGGTTTGTCTGCCCTGGAACAATGTCCATCTTCTGCAAGAAGGCAGGTACCCAGAACGAGTGAATAACATCGCGTGACTTCAGCTGGAACTCAACTGGCACATCAACGGGAAGGTAGAGCGTTGGCAGTGTATCTTCAACGCCCTCTTCGCCGGTCAGTTGTCCCTGAACGCCGTAGAGGTGATGCTCCTCTGTTTGGCCGTCTTCCGTGGTGTATTCGTAGTCGAAGTCCCACGCCCACTGCTTACCGTGAACGGTGACGGTCAGTGGTGAATCCTCCACCGGGGTGCTGATTTCGCGTTCAACGCGGTCAGTAAAGCCCCACAGGGTGAGTACCAAAATAATTGGAATCACGGTAAACATGGTTTCCATTGGCATATTGTAGGCAAGCTGACGCGGATACCCTTTGTCGCCCTTACGACGACGGTACGCCACGATAACCCACAGCATTAAGATCCAGGTAATGACACCAATCACAAGTGCAGCTACCCAGGTTCCGACCCATAGGTTGGTGAGCAGCTCATTGTGGTTGGTCGTCTCGTTGGATCCGGGATACCAGCCTCGTTGCGCTTGCTCCGAACACGCAGTTAAGACAAGCAATGCCGTGGCGCCAATGACTCCCCCCTTTAGGAGTCTTTTGCCGCGGCTGCCGGCTCGATCTAGCAGTCTCACAGACGGCCCTTCCTCTTCATTTTCCAGTGCGAGTGTTTCGCTGTTGAGTCTACAGACTCTGCTCATGATGCTCTAAGCGCTGTCACAGCAAAACAACTTTGGCTGAGCACTAGCCTAGTGCTTTTTTATCCTGAAATGTGGACCATGACAGCAAAACGGCGAGTCAGCGTCCTATGTGACGCCAACCCGCCGTTTTCGGTCAAAGGTTGTGTCTTTTGCTCTAGTGGAAGGAGTCGCCACAAGCACAGGAACCTGCAGCTTGTGGGTTATCGATAGTGAAACCGACCTTGGTAATAGAGTCTTCAAAGTCGATTGATGCACCGGCCAAGTACGGCACCGACATCTTATCGATAATGACTTCTACACCGTCGTAATTGCTGACGGCGTCGCCATCAAGTACGCGTTCATCAAAATACAGTTGATAGATCAAACCTGAACATCCACCAGGCTGTACCGCAATACGCAGCCGAAGATCAGGGCGGCCTTCTTGTTCCAGCAAGTCACGAACTTTCCCTGCAGCCAGATCGGACAGTGCGACTTCGTGGGTTGGCAGGTTATCGGCGGGGGCCGCCTGTGGCAGCTCGTCGGCGATATTGTCTGTCTGTGTCATCGTGTTCTCCTTGTTGCAACTAATACCAGCGTCCAACATGTTGAACGTCTCGGCCATTGTTTTCTATTCCACAGGGTCATGAGCCATTCTGGCAAGTAGTAGTACCTGAGCTTCTATCGCATGGCGCAATACTGACAAGTCTAACGATTCATTTGGCGAATGCGCCTTGGTGTCGGGGTCTTCAATGCCCGTGAGTAAGAGATTGCGCGGATAGGGGCTTATCGGCGCTTACCGGAAATCGTAAGGCTTGACGGTGCGGGTGTCCCACCGGTAGCGGAGTCTGGCTTCGTG
>NZ_BAAGSP010000056.1:0-5211 GCF_054782375.1 Yaniella soli | reverse complement strand
CGAGCCTCATTATGGCGACGTCAACACCAATACCGGGCCCAGCAATATCACTACACAGCACGCGGCCACACTTTACAAACACGACTGTAGTACTAGGCAACCTCGAGGCAGCTCAATTTAAGCCAATGATGGTCGACGAAAACACTTCCGTCGGCGAAATATCCTGGATCAAAGATGGACGAGTTCAATTCTGGAGGGGAACCCAGCAGAATTGCCCACAAACTGTCCCATATCCCATCGCCCTTGAAGAAACCGTCTACGTCATCGAAGGCAACGCTGACGTGGAATTCGAAGACGGCACTGTGCATCGTCTCAACCCCGGAGACGTAGCGACATTCGAACAAGGCGCTCAGACCACGTGGACATTCATCTTCCCGTTTGTGAAAGTCGCTATTTTTGCAGATGCCAAACCAGCTAAGAAAGGAACATCATGAGTGTTACATCCAACAACGCACCATCAGCAACCGTTTCATCACCACGGCTTCAAGAATTCCTCTCAACACCGCAGCGGCTGTTTATTGATGGACAATGGGTCGAATCCAGCTCAGGCAGGACCTTCAACACTTACGACCCCGCCACCGGTAATAAGCTCGCCGAGGTCGCACAGGGCGTCGAAGCCGATATCGATGCAGCTATAGCTGCGGCCAGAGCGGTCTTCAACGAAGGCTCATGGGTCAGTATGCGACCGAACACCCGGGAGGAATTACTCTTCGCCATTTCACAAAAGATTCAAGAGTGGGCCGATGATTTCGCTGAGCTTGAAGCACTGGACAACGGTAAGCCCCTTGGCATCGCTGCGGCATTCGATGTTCGTTCGGCGGCCGATTGTTTCCGATACTATGCTGGCTGGCCTTCAAAAATCCAAGGTTCAGTGAATAATCCATCAATGATCCTCGCCCCGGTGGAAGCCGAGTTCCACTCCTACACCCGCAGAGAACCCGTCGGAGTCTGCGCACAAATCATTCCCTGGAATTTCCCATTGCTGATGGCTGCGTGGAAAATCGCGCCGGCTCTGGCGACCGGCAACACAGTCGTACTCAAACCAGCCGAACAAACGCCGCTGACCGCACTGCTACTAGGCAAGGTACTCAAGGAAGTCGGTGTGCCACCCGGAGTCGTTAATATCGTCACGGGGTACGGCGATATCGGTGCTGCGCTCTCGAGCCACGCCGACGTCGACAAGGTTGCCTTCACTGGTTCCACCGAAGTTGGCAAAAAGATCGTCGAGTCGGTCAAGGGCAATCTCAAGAAAGTCTCACTCGAACTCGGTGGTAAGTCACCAAACATCGTCTTTGCAGATGCCGACATCCCCAGCGCGGTGGCCGGCGCCCTGCAAGGTTTCACCCTGAACTCAGGCCAGGCCTGCGAAGCAGGAACCCGAGTTTATGTTCATGAAGATATCTACGACCAGTTCAACGCGCAGCTGGTGGAAGCAGTCAAACAACTCAACATCGGGCCGGGTACAGATCCAACTTCGGATATCACCCCGCTGGTCTCAGAAGAGCAGTTGGACCGAGTCGTCGGATACCTCAATCAAGGTAAAACCGACGGTGCACAAGCCATCGTTGGAGGGAATCGCTGGGGCGATACCGGCTATTACGTGGAACCCACCGTATTTACCAACACCACCCCAAATATGTCGATCGTCCAAGAAGAAATCTTCGGACCGGTTGCCATCTCTATTCCCTTCTCCAGCGAAGACGAAGTCATTACAGCGGCAAACGACTCCGAATACGGTCTCGCGGCCGCACTGTGGACCAAGGATTTGAGTCGTGCCCATCGAGTGGCCAGCCGACTGCAAGCCGGATCAGTCTGGGTTAACACTTACCACGCGCTGGACAGTCAGCTCCCCTTCGGGGGCTACCACCAGTCCGGTTGGGGGCGCGAGCTTGGACCGGAGAGCATAGAACTCTACACCCAAGTGAAGTCAGTGACCATCGCGCTATAACTACCAATATTCCAAACCACGAGGCGTCGTCCACAGCACCAACGTGGGCGACGCTTCGTTCGTCATCAACGCTCAAAGAGCACCAGGACGCAGCCAAGGCTGAAGAAGAAGCCCGCGAAGCAGAACAAGAGCGTCAGTGCGAGGAAGAAGCCGTTCAGAATGCTCCAGCTCCTACACCTACCGCACCTGCTCAAAACACTGAACCGTCGACTCCTAACGGGGCCTACGAAAACTGCACCGCCGCACGGGAAGCTGGCGCGGCCCAGGTTCACCGCGGAGAACCTGGCTACGGGACTCACCTGGACCGCGATGGCGACGGGGTTGGCTGCGAATAAGAATCATTCCACAGCGACGCTTCGCTTGCCTTACTCCTCGATGATCTCTTCACGTCGTTCCACAGGTACCACGCGCCGACGCCGGGTGTTCGCATCAACAATCACGCTAATGATCAACCCAATGATCCCCGCGATCATAAGGATCAGGCCGATCATGTCGATGTCTACTGCCTGTACCTCAATGTTCACCGCAAAATACAGGATGGCACCGATCACCGTTAGGAAAACTGCTCCACCGTATTTCATAACCGTACTCCTTGCGTGAATGGAACTTCTGGTAGCTCGGATATTTTTTATGATCTCGACGGTACACAAGTATCGGCCTGGTGAACACAGCTCGGTAATGCACAGCCCAACGATGACGATTCGCCGAACGTGACTGGGTTCTGATCCGCATCTCAATGATGATGACGACGGCTGCCCACGCCCCGACACACAATCCTAGAGCCATTGTCACCCTCGCATGACAGGTTATTCCACAGGCTCGCTTTGCGTAGACTTTTTAGTGACTGAAGCTGGGTACAAACCGCGTGCAATGAACCCAATGATCGCGAACGACTGCACTGCGATCGCTGAAATAAATGCAACCCCGATAGTTGACTCTACTTCGAAGTCAGTGATTAGAAGGACGGCCACGAACAGGATCACGGAACCGAATGCGATGCCAACCATCCACAAAACGTAAGTCATCCGTCGAGCACGTTGGTCGTACTCTTGTTGAGCCTTATTCTTAGCTATCTCTGCAAGCGTGGTGGTGGATCGCTCCCGACTTACATCACGCTGAGCAAGCCCGGAGATGTTTGTCTCAATATACGTTTCGCCCCTGGCACGGTGTTTTTCAAAATCGTCCGACACAGATTATATGGACGCAGGATCTGGTTGGCTAGACAGCCGTTTATGACACTGCCGTACTGCAGGTAATGACACGCCGAAGTGTCGAGCCTGCTGAGCGATGGAGTAAGCCATGCCCTCGAGGCGATGAATCTCATTTTTTGGCATCAATAAGGCACCTGCAAATTCGTCGGCAAAGAACTCGTGCAAGTTGTAGTCACTGCCTCGGGCATCTGTAATGGAAAAGTCCTCGTCAGACGCGACGGAGCTTCGTTCCACAACATGGCCCAATTCATGTGCCCAAGTAAACCGTCGACGTGGCGCAGGTTCTGCGGAGTTAAGAACAATCTCAGCTGCGCCACGAGGCTGCTTCGAGACGACCCCAGAAATACCACCATCTAGCGGCATCTCATACTTGACGGCATCCAGAGCGTCAGTAATGGGCCCAAGCTTAACGGGGAACTCGCCATCCCAATGCGCATCGAGCAGCTCCTGCGCCTCACGACGAGCTCTTATATATGCTAATTCGTCCATATTTCCTCCTCCCACGTCACATCATCACTCATTTCCAGGGACGAGAATCCACCTGGGCAAAACATGTGGGTTGTGGTGTGGGTTCTTCACAGGCTATCAACTTGTGTTACAGCATAGCTATAGCTCCACGCGGCTAGCGTTTTTCAGTGCACATCAGTGAACGCATAGACACAACGGCGAAATGCTACCGCCTGGACAACCGGCCGAGTGCCACACATAGAGCGCAGCGACCTGCTCCGGGGAACGAACTCAAGAGAAACCCCTGAAGCCCAAGCACATGCTTGACGGTAGGTCTCAAGCCGTACCGGGGTTGATCGATGCAACGAGTTTCAACGACATCGTTATCAATGGCAGTACAAAAGCCCCGCACAATGCGAGGCTTTTGGCTACTAGCGCGTGGGCGGGCCATCATCGGCAGGATGACGGGAAAGAAGCCTTGCGACGGATCTTCTTCGACGATGCCGAACCACACATTGCAGAGGATCCTCCGCCCAGCAATGACACGCAGTCGGGCTCACGTACCCCGGAGCCTTTGAATTCGTTACCGGAAGCAACCGTTGATCCGACGCAACCTGCACCACCATGCGAAGCTACGGTCTTTGAGGTAACTATCGGCGGCTGGGATGCTGCCACCGGAGTTCGGGCTGCCGCACTTGTGGTATCCAACGACGAGTCCCACGCCTGCAGCTTGAAGGAATGCCAGGCTGCTAGCCTGTGGGCATGAACACTGAGCACTGGCTTCCGGTAACGCGTCAGTCAGACCGTGAAACCGTCGGCTATCTTGAACCTCTACACTCTGATTACTCCCAGGTCCAGCCCCGCTCGGTGCTAGGACATCCTGTAAGCGCCCCCTCTGATTTCGTGACCGGAGAAGATCTCTTACTTGAACGCGGGATCAGCGAAGTCGCCGAACACTGGCGACTGACTGACCCGCAGCTTCCGAACGCGCTGGCTATCCTAGAAGTATCGCCGGAAGGAATCATTGTGGCGGATGCGCTGGAAACAAAAGCTTTGGTACCCACCGAACGCTTCGAGGTGGAATGGCCCGATTTGATCCAGCGACTCGTGCCGTGGGATGAACCAACCAGCTGAATAATAAACAGTCAAACAATTGTCCGCTGACGTGCGGAGCTAGCTCGAGGAAGCGTAGAGATTTAGAGCGTCATGCATTAAACGTTGCGAGCTGCCGGGGAAATAGTTGGCGTGGGTCACTTTCACAGTCTCGATTGAGTCTGAACCAACGAGGACAACGTCTATCGCACGGTCGTCAGCGTACTGGCGTTCTAAACGCGAGTACGCTTCAGTTGCGAGTTCTAGTTCCTCGCCAAAGTCCAATTCTTCGAGAAGTTCATCTTTGCTGTGGTCAAACACCAACAGAAAGTTTTTGATGCCAGCCATTCTAGACTCAAACCGTCAGTGCAACACCCCTAGTCAACTTATGTTAGAGGTGGGTTATGGCGAAAATGGGACGGCCTGGACTTCCGGAGACCCAACGCCGCCGAGTCTGGGAACTATGGAAACAAGGACATTCATTTACTGAGATTTCCGAAACGGTCGACAGAC
>NZ_BAAGSP010000055.1:0-5608 GCF_054782375.1 Yaniella soli | reverse complement strand
GCCCGCGGCTTCCGAAACCCCCACAACTACCGACTCAGAATGTTGCTGATCGCAGGCGGCCTAGACCACCAACCCCACCCTTAAACCGGAAGAGCCACATTACGACTATTTCGTTTCATTTTTCTTCGCCAACATCCCTTTGCAGGATGTGGTGGCATTTCATATCGATGACCCTACGAGAGCAAAAGGCCCCGACCGGTACGAAATATAAGTTTTTTCGTCGATCGGGGCCTTCTAGGTCACTATTTAGCTGTTGCAGGCATCCTGGATTTGCTGGATTTCTGCATCGGTGTAGTTACCGTTTGGATCAGTGAAGCCTGGGTCACCTGGTTTTGGACCTTCACAGTTGAAGGTGCCAACGTCAGGAATGTTGACGACGTCAGAACCTGAGTATGAGGAGTCAGAACCCGAGTTGGATGCGGAATCTGAGCTTGAACCAGAATCTGCGCAAGCATCCTGGAATGCTTGGATTTCAGCATCGGTGTAGTTGCCATTTGGATCGGTAAATCCAGGATCACCTGGGACCGGTCCGCTGCAGTCAACGGTGCCAACACCTGGTACTTCGACACGGTCTGAGTTCGAGCCGGAGTTCGAATTCGTTTCAGGTGTGGTTGGCTCCATGTCGAGATCGCTTGATCCGCTGTCACCCGAGGTCGAACCGCTACCGGCAGATCCGCTCATGCGCTCCTGGATGTCTTGTTCGGTCATTAGTTGCGATTCATCTGGCTGTTCTGGAAGTTCAGTTTCGCCCCAGTCGGAGAAGTGCATTGTTGCGCCTTCATCAGAGACAGATGCGATCATCGGTGCGTCGTGATTTGCCTGGAGCACAAGTTCCTGGCCTTCTTCTTGACCGGTGTAGACCCATACGTCGTTTTCTTCACGTACTTCGTGGGTGCCTTCATCCGATATTTGGCCGCGTTCAACCGCAGTGCCTTCGGCATCATCGCCATTTTCCCAGCTATCGCGAAGCTCGTCGAAGAGTACTCCGACATTAAAGTTTTCTGATCCGTCACCTGCTTGCATCTCGTTGCTGTAATCGATCCATGAGCCAGCGAACTCTTCTTTGAGGTCATCAAACATTTGTTGTTCTTCAGAACTGAGACCCATGCTTTGGCCCGAGATGATATTGAAGATCGCATCGGTCGAGAGGAAGGTCCCTTCTTCGCCAAAGCTGCGCATCAGATCGTCTTCGCCGAGACTCATCGCAGAAGCCGTTCCGTCGAGTGCACCGTAGATGCGAATGTCCGAAAGGTCGCCGCCGCCCATTTGTTCAAACATTTCCACTGCTTGTGGCTCTTCACCTGCGACCGCGCTCAAGTCGGCGGTCAGCGTGACGTTGCCGGCTTCTTCCATCGAAGTCCACATCTGGTCATCGATCTCGGACAGTGCGGGAACGTCTTCAACGTTGCCGGCGGCCTCTTCGTTGTTGCCCTCTTCGCGTTCGCCGCCCATGATGCCGCTACAGCCGGTGAGAGCTACGAGTGATAATGAGGCGCTTAGCGCCATAAAATTGCGAATGCCTTTTCCATGATCATTCTCTCCGTTTCGTTTTATTTTGATCATCAGCGCCCCTTTGCAGGACTCAGGCCGATTTCATAAGGATCGACCTTGCAATCAACCACGAAAGCCGACTCGTTGAGTATCGCTGTCACCAGAAGTTTGCCCTCAAGAACATGATCTCTATCGACTACTTATGCGTGGCTAGGGCCGAGCGTATCACAAGCTTTAGCGAAGAAAGTCACAAAATAGCATCATTTAACGGCACGAAAGAGGCCCTGGGAACTGAATCCAGGGCCTCTACGTTCTCATCACTCACACCTCGAAAAGGATGGTTAATACGCTAAGAAACGTTCCTGTTTGCTAGCTTGTGTTCACCTTGGAAACTGGGAACAACCGCCTGAGAAAACCCTAGGCGCGGATTTGAACGCGCCAATTTACTTCCTGTTCAGGAATCTCGACCGGCGCCGTCGTTGCGGTGATTTCGGGGAGAGCAATCGACATTTTTCGGCGTGCAGAGCCGGTGCTCAAATTATGCTCAGAGCATATATGGAAATTTTTGTTCGGTGAACAACCTGTCTACACGACACCAAAGGTCACTCGAGCTCGCCAGGACCCGCAGCGCACGCCCCATCACCGATGTGCGGGATGTGCATCATCGCGTTCGGCCCCGCCCACTGGAACCCGATTCCGCCTTGTACATAGGGATCAGTTGCATCCAGTTGGGCTTCCGCGCGCTCTCGGCTGGTTTCTTCCCTAGTATCCGGGGTGCCATCCCCCGGCGTCATCGCTTCGATGGTGACATACAGTCGCTCCGGGTCCACTTCGTGCAACGCCGCAAAATAATCTTCGGTGGTGTAACGGTGCTCGCCGGATTCGTCTGCTTCCAGCGCCGTCGTGTCAACGCCGAGCCCATCCTGGGGTGAAACGAGCATGTGCGTCCCGTTGGCCAAGCCCAATAGGTTTTCATACCCCAGGGCTGTGGTTTCCGGGCTAATAGTCTCGCGGCCCGCTCGGCCTTCCAGATACGGCGAGATCACAACCGTCGCACCCGGTGACACCGTATTAATGAGCTGCGTCTGGCGGTCATAGTAGTCAGCAACTGGATCCCAGTGCGTTGTATCGGTCAGGGGCATTTCCATAGCCAAGTAGTATCCATCGGCCCCGCGCGTTTCGTAGGCTGCCACGAATTTTTCGGCGAATCCATCGAGCACATCGGCGTAGTTGCTATCCGGTAGCCAGGTCTCATCCGTTGTGCGCATCTGTGGGACCGGCAGCCCAATAAATGCATTGTTGTCGCGCTCATCCGAGACGCGCGTCAATGAATGGAAGGGATCACCGCCGTTGACGCTTTCGGTGACCACCACACTGTTATCACCGGCCGCGATGAGCCCGTACTCGGTGTCATCGACCTGCACCAGAGTGTCAGAGTCGTCGAGATCGATCCCTTCCCAGTTCATCTCAACCGTGTACTCATATGCTTGGCGGTCACCAATCTGCTCGGCGACGTCGGCTGGGTACTGGTCGGTGTCGACGGGTTCAACGCGTCCGCCAAAGGTGATTGCATCCGTGTTCATGCGCTGCAGGAGCTCGCCGGTTTGCTGATCGTCGGTTTGTGGGGACATGAACCCCGCGACGAATTCGCCATCGGCCCGACAAATCGGCTCCGGAGTGGGCGACGCATCAGGAGCAGTACCCGGAACAGAGACTGGGTCGTCGTGCAGCTGACTCTGCGCTATCCAAGAGACCAGCAGTGCTCCAGCAATCACAGCGATTCGGATGACCAGGATTCTGCGACGCCGGAGAGTTCGGGAACGGTGGCGAGAGTCGGGTGTGCTCCACGAATCTGACTTGCCCATGTGTTGATCTTATCCGGCCCCGCGCCACTGAAAGTTCCGGACATGAGAAGAGGCCCTGGGAAGGGGGATCCCAGGGCCTCATGCTCTCAATCACTCACACCTCGAAGAGGATGATTAAGAGTCTAAAGAACAGACCTGAGAGCGAGCTTGAATTCAGCTCAAGATCTCACATGAATTTTCGTGACTGCCGCAAGAGCGATGCGACGTCAAAGTGCTCCAGATAAAACCGAGGCCCCGGGACTGGATCCCGGGGCCTCGTACTCTCATCACTCACACCTTGAAGAGGTGCTTACTAGTCTAAGAAACACTCCTGGTTGTGAGCTTGAGTATAGCTGTATACTTCGCATGAATTGCCTGGCAAAAGCCTAGAAGCTCGTTTCTGGGATGACACCGAACTCGAGTACCAGTCTGCCGCGGACTCCACCGGCTTCCATACGGCGGTGCGCTTCGGGCGCCTGTTCTTTCGGCAGGACGTCTTCCACTTTCAGTGTGAGGATGCCGTCTTCAACCTGCTGGCGCAGCGTATCGAGTTTGTCGTGTTCTTGGTCGTAGTTGACCACCCAAATATCTTTGAGCGTCACGCCGCGTTCGCGCTCACCGTTGGCTCCGCGGATAGTGATGATGGTGGCGCCGTCTTTGGCTGCAGGGACGATTTCGTCGACTTGTACCGCCCCGTCGACAATACCGTCGACGCCGTCCGGGAATTGTTCGAGAATTTTGTTGGCGTAGTCTTCGCCGCGTGGCAACACCACATCGGCTCCCCTGCTTTTGACGAGTTCCTCGTCATTTTCAGCAGCATCTGCAATGACAGTCAGGCCGTCATTTTTGGCTAATTGGATGATGTAGCCACCAAGTGTACCGGCCGCGCCGGTCACCGCAAGGGTTGCGCCTTTCGGCAGGTCAAGTGTGTCCAGTGCTAGACGAGCTGTCAGCCCATTCATTGGCAGGGTTGATGCCTCAATAAGTGAAGCGTTCTCCGGGATACGGACGACCGAGTCGGCGGGAACGACAATCCGGTCTGCGTAGGCGCCGTGGGAGCCGTTGGGCAGGACGATGGCCATGACTTTGTCGCCCAATTTCAGGTAGGTATCGGTGTCTTCTGCAATGGCTTCGACCACGCCGGCGGCATCCATGCCAACAACGTATGGTCCTGGATTTTTACTATCACGCAGCCCTGCGCGGCGCATCGTGTCGGTGGGGCTCACCGCTGCAGCTTGCACGCGGATCAACACTTCGCCGGGGCCGGGTTCTGGGTCTGGTAGCTCGTGGACTTCGAGGACGTCGGGGTCACCTGGGGTATTGAATGCAATAGCTTCCATATTCATCACAGCGTACCAACCGGCCCGTGTATTCCTTGCGGCCAAAATTCCCTGTCCATCGGCAACGTCGGACAGTAGACTGAGACCATGTCAGCAAATAGTAGTGAAGTCGAACGGGCACTGCTTGCCCTTGATCGTCATGATCGAGCAGCAGTTATTCAGCGCGGTCTCCATAGCCTAGACACTGATGCTGAAGACAACGTGGGTCAAGAAAATGTAGACGCAGCCTGGCTCATTGAAATTCAGCGTCGTATCGACGATATCAGCAGTGGCGGTACTGAGTTATTGGACGTCGAAGACTCTCACCGAAAAATCCGTGCCGACATCTCAGCTCGACGTAAGTGAACTTGCGTCTGCGTGAGCATCCCCGGGCACGAGACGAGCTTCGGGATGCAGCAAGCTGGTATGAGGAAGAGCCGAGACTAGGTGACGAATTCCTTGATGCCATCGACGCCACCCTGACTCACATTCTTGAATGGCCCTTATCTGCTCCGCGCATCCCTAGTTGGGATCGCTCTCCGCTAGTCCGCAGCATGGGTGTAAAGCTGTTTCCTTACCGTGTAATCTACTTCGTCACCGATACGGAGATCGTGATACTTGCGTACTCACATCAGAAGCGTTACCCCGGATATTGGCAGAACCGATTTGGTAGCTGATGACTGCGACACCGCTTCTCCGATCTGAGATACGGCGTGGGACACTCTAGCCCAGGCCCCTTCTGCCCCACTTCAAGGCGACGATTTACAAAATCGAACGGTTCAACATACGGAGCTTCGCATCCATCCTGGACCCTCTTCGTCGTATGAAGATTCTATAGTGGAAAAACACGATGGATTAAATCGAGTAGGTGGGTCGGGTTTCCCGACCCACCTCTCACACCACCGAGCATGCGGGACCGCACTCGGCGGTTCGCTTAGCCGTTTGGACGAAAGC
>NZ_BAAGSP010000054.1:0-5829 GCF_054782375.1 Yaniella soli | reverse complement strand
TGTTCTCAACGATCGGAGCCACCCGTCAGCAGACTTATCGACATAATCCCCACCTCGGCATAAATCGATTTATGCAGATATCGCCATAAATCGATGACATCGGCCTCTTGCCGGTATCAGATCAAGCTGCCGAAGCCCTCTACCGCGTCGTGGAGGCCTGCTATGAGCGCACCTCGATTGCGTTGTCATCGAATATGCATCCTGCATCTTTTGACACGCTGATGCCCAAAACGCTTGCTACCGCCACCGTTGACCGGCTCCTGCATCATGCACATCTGGTCCAAACGTCTGGGGACTCCGTGCGTATGACCCAAGCCCTCAACGGCACCGGCATTACCAACTAACCGACCACGAAGACCCAAACCGCACACCCGTTCATGTCCCAAACCGTGCAAAAACCGTGTCCCTAAACGTGCAAATTAAATTGGCCCTTGACAGCAAATAGGCTATTGGCGAGACATGCCGTTATCAGCCTGTTCATCACCCCTACGACACAGGATGAGCACCTTGAGTCACTCATCGTTGGAAGGCACTGCGCAGAACCACCTACAAGGTAACTGGCGTCAGCCCACATATCATAAACTCCCTGCAGTATGCAGTATCAGCTAGAATGACTTGAAATACATCATTAGAGGTTCAACAAAAGAAGGGGCACCGGATGTCGAATCCAATCAAACCAGAGACGGATTCCCACCCTGCCAAGGATGAACTGGCGCACTTCGTAGCGGAAATCGAAGACGCCATCTCACGCGAAGACTGGGCGTTCGCAGCCACACTCATTGAAGAAAATACGGCCGCAGCGTGGTTCGGTATGCAGCCCCCACGGACTATGGAGATCGTGAGTCTTCTCGCCAGTAAAATACCGTCGCATGGGTCGTTGCTGCATGCAGGCTACCGACTACTCACCGCCGCGTCCGCAGGCCAGTTCGACGTTCATGAGTACTTATCGACCGTTGACACGAACAATGCTGAGGAAATGTTCTTGCTGTCGATGCTACGCATGAGTGATTTCCGGGTCCACGGCCGAACCATTGAGGCGCTCGAGCAAGGCGAAACCGCCAACGACTATCACGGCAAGATGCATCCGACTGTTGATGCCAATGATGGCTGGGCACTGCAAACATCAGTGCAAATTGGTATTTCCGCGATGCTTGCTGGCGATTTCACTCGTGCCCTGAGCGCTTTAACCCAGGCGCAAATGCACGCGGCCGTCCCAAAATATGCTTTTCTCACGCGCGACGCACTCGTCAAATCAGCCCTCCTCCACGCATGTTTCGGCAATGCGGCGACGGCCCGATCATTTCTTGACCGCGCCACACGCATCCCCAGAACATCCAGCTGGGCCGAGGCCCACATTGATACGCACCGTGATTTCGCCGAGATACTGACCTCTATCGACGATTACGACGAGGCCATCGAACGGCTCGACACTATTAGCCTGCATGACATCGGTGAAATGTGGCCCTTCTATATTGTCGCGGTTCAGCGGGTTTTGGTATCCGCCGGCTATCTTGATGAGCTCGACCACCGTCTCGAGGTGTTCGACTCGATGCCACTGCCTCGCGTTGATGGCAACGGCTTTGCTGGAAGTGTTATTCCGGTAAAACGCGCCATGTTGGCAATGGAGGCCGGCCGCGGCGCCGATGCGCAAGAATTATTGGTCCGCGCAGATCACAATTTACCGTATACACAAATCATTGAAGCCGCCGGACATCTCTATGCCGGGCGGACTCAACAGGCCATCCAATTAGCGACCCAGCTTCGGTCTCAAACACGTGGCTTTCGCGTGCTCGATTTACGACGCAAATCCGTCCTCGCCGCGGCACAAAATCAGGCTGGCGAGACCAGTCAGTGTGTCGAGACCCTCGAAAGGGTCGCGGATATACCGCGCGGTCTCGGTGATGAGGAAATCAGACTGTTCAGCCCGGAAACACGCGAGCTCGCTGCCAAACACGTGCCCTCATGGCCCAAGGACCCCGGCGGTGCATCGACGTTCCTCACAGGCTTACCTAAACCCGGCCGTGGGCTGACCGAACGCGAAGTCGAGCTCATGGCAGAAGTCGCGAAGGGGCACACTCGTGCCGAAATCGCCGAGCGGCTCTTTGTCTCACTGAATACTGTCAAGACACAATTGAAGTCAGCGTACCGGAAACTCGAGGTCTCGTCGGCCGATGATGCAGTGCTGGCAGCACAACGTCGAGGCCTCATCTAAGAGCCTCGTCACTCCCCTGCGGTCGGTTGACTTACTCAACGCAAAACGAAAGGCGCTGGCAACCACATGGTCTGTGGTTGCCAGCGCCTTTCGCGTCATGTTCCTAGAGTTTAGACTTCGCTGCGGTTACGATGACGCGCGTAGAGCACGGCACCGATCACGAGCAATAGCAGGCCAGCTGCAGTCAACATCAGTGCGAGGTTCACACCGGTCATCGGCAGTTCGCCTTCCTTGTCTTTAGGTGTTTCTGGGTCGGATGGATCATCCGAAGGATCCGGGGTTGGATCCTCACCGTCGACAGGTGGTGGAGTTTCCTCAACCACTTCTGGCGGAGTCCCATTGTATGGGTCCTCATCCTCAACCGGAGTTCCCGAGGCTGCACCAACAGCATCAACCGATGCCAGGTTCGTGTGCAGCTCTTCGCCTTCAGCCAGAGTCAGAGTCGCCACACCGGTGATTGTGTCGCCGACTGCCCATGGGCCATCCCATTCGGCGGTCAACACACCATCTTCATTGGTGGTTGCTTCAACGGTGTCACCGTTCGGCAACGTCCAAACCAGGTTCTCAATGTCAGCGCCCGACTGGGTTTCATCAGTCAGGACAACGTCGGTGAGATCCTCGTTTCCGGTATTTTGAACGGTGATTACGATGTCTCGGGTTTCGCCGTCCTCGTAGGCCACTGCATCGTCTTCGGTGTTGGCATCGTTGGTAATGGTGCCCTCATCGGCGTCACCGTCACCCTTGATGATTTCTACCGCAGGATCCAGCAGGACAACACCAGCATCCCAGGTGGGGTCGATCCCCTCGGAGGCGGTGATGTCGAAGTACTCGTAGTTCTCATCCGAGGTCAGGAATTCATTGTCCTGGCCAAGTGTGAAGACCGTTGAGCGGCCATCGTCGCCGGCATCCGAGTCAGCTTCTACGTCACCGGCGAGTGCGTCAGTGAATTTGTAGGTAGATGCTTGTTCGTCAGTCAGTTCGAAACCGACCTGGCAGTCACCGGCTGGGAGGTTATCAAAGAAGTACCGACCCCGTTCATCAGTCTCGGTACGGTCGAGCTCTTCGCCATCTTGGTCGTATAGCACAACCGTGACATCTTCGAGTGGCTCTTCGTCGTCGCCTTGGAGACCATCATTGTCGGCATCGATCCAAACGTAGTCACCAATCGCGTAGTCACGATCAGCAGGATCTGCGTTATATGGATCCTCATCTTCGACTTCAGTACCCGAGGCCGCACCAACAGCATCCACCGACGCCAGGTTAGTGTGCAACTCGTCGCCTGCGGTCAGAGTCAACGTTGCGGTACCAGTGATGGTTTCACCAACCGCCCATGGACCATCCCATGCGGCAGTCAACACACCATCATCATTGGCCGTTGCCTCAACGGTGTCACCATTCGGCAACGCCCAAACAAGGCTCTCAATGTCAGCACCGGACTGCGTTTCATCAGTCAGGACAACGTCAACGAGATCCTCGTTACCGGTGTTCTGAACCGTGATGACAACGTCACGAGTTTCCAAGTGACTGTACTGCTCGGCATCCTCCGGTGAATTCGCATCGTTGGTGATGGTGCCCTCATCGGCGTCACCGTCACCCTTGATGATTTCAACATTCGGAATCGGATCGTTCTCGAACGTTTGCTGTTCCGAATTGCCGTAGGTATCAACAACGACTGCGATACGGTCGGTGGAGAGCTCGTAGCCTTCTGGAGCTACGGTTTCTTCAACGTAGTACGTACCTGGTTCACGAACGACGAGACCGCTGGTCTCACCGTCCTCGTCCAGTACGCGCAGTTGGCCATCTTCCACGAATGCGTCTTCAACAACGACGTTGTCTTCGCTGTCGAAGACCTGGAACCGAGATTCCGGGTCATTGATGACGACTTCGTCGTTTTGCGAGTTGACCTTCGCGATGGAAATTGGGTACCCATCAGATGGCGTGTACTCGGCTGAAGAACTACCGAAGAAGTTCGCTACAGGAACATCTTCTTCAAACTCGACAATCCGTACCAGCACATTGGCGCTAATGTTCTCTTGTTGTTCGAGAAGTGTGCCGTCTTGCTGCTGTACCGAAACGGTGTGGTCGTCTTCGTTATAGACAGCTTCGAGGTTACCGCCAATGTCCTGTGGACCATCGGTCGGGTTGGCGCCGGTATCTACGTCATCGTGGTCAACGAAGCCAACGAATTCCAGCTCCTCAGGGAGTTCATCAACAACCGAGCTAATCTCCACCGCTGAATAGTTACCATGCGGGACGAACGCCAGGTTGTAGACGTACTCATCTTGAACAAGTTCGCCGTCGTCACCAATTTCAACGCGCAGGTTCTGCGTCCACTCTTCGTGGAAAGAATCGCGGATGGTTTTGCGAACTTCTGCTTCGTCACCATACGAGCTGGCTTCACTGGTGGTTTCCGACCAGTACAGTGGATAATCATCCGAGCCATAGAGCGTAGCAGAGTTCTCGACGTTCAAGGTCTGCCGATCTGACAGCGGCACCGTGTTGAGTGCAATATCGACAACGTAAGGGGCAGTTGGCTCAGCCGAACTGTCCTCAACCGCAGCAATTCCGCTCTCATTGAGTGCAATGACAAGTTCTCCCTCGTCATTAGCGCTCAAATCGAAATGCGATTCATCGAACTGTACAGCGCCGTCTTGTAGCGTTCCGCTAATACTGTCAACGGTCTGCTCGAGATCCGAGAAGTCGAAAACATTCGGATCACGGTGATCAACAATGTAGCTGTTGGTTACATCAACAGCATTTGACCAGTCGCCATTAGCTTGGAAGCGGTATTCCAGTGTCGCGGATTCGCCTTCCTCAACGTAGACCGGGCCGTCATCATCGAGTGCCGTTTTGGAGAACTTTGCTTCATCCTCGAGGCCGTCGCCACGATCATTGAGCGTGACTTCGACGCTAGAACCGTAAGGGTCTCCATCATCGTTGAACGTGAATTGCGCGTCATTGATCAGTTCGTAACGCTCAATTCCACCATCATTATTGCTGGTCAGACCATCAGTGGTGGTGATCAGTGCTTTCGCTGAAATCTCAGCGTTAGTTTCACTGTCTTGCCCAATGTTGATGTAGAGGTTCTGACCGACCACCGCGTACTGGTTGACGTAGTCGTCAGCAGCAAATGCAGCGCTGTCGCCGTCAAAGTCTTCAGCTTGGGTCAGCTCCACGCCTGAGATGAATTCTTCAGCTGAAGTATCCCACTCTGCCTGCTCTGGCAGAGAGTCACTGATGACCACATTGCGGTTCAGGGTGAAGTCGTCATCATTGAGGTACCCATCTTCAGCATTTCCGTCCCATTGGGAAAGATTTGCACTAAAGGTGTAGGTAATTTCTTGTGGAGGTACAATGCTGCCGTCTTCTGCAGTTGTAATGTTCACCGACTCGAAGTCAGCACCCTTATCAAAGGCATCGCCTGGCTGGGAAACCGGTGGCTCTCCGGCACTGCCATTAATGGGAACATCATCCTGACGGGTTTCTGGCTTAAAGGACAAAACGTGTGCTTTTTATCTGTCGAGTCGCCTGCTGTCATGCGGTAAAACGCAGATCGTCATAGGCAGCAGTCTATGTGAGTGACTCTTGCTGGAAGAAAACCCAAATGTGATGTATGT
>NZ_BAAGSP010000053.1:0-5938 GCF_054782375.1 Yaniella soli | reverse complement strand
CTGCACTGTGTTTGGTGTGGTTCATGGCTTGTTTGTGGATCGTGTGTTTTCACTGCCTGGTGGTGGCTCTGCGTTTGTGGGGTTGTTGGTGGGTGTGTGTGGTTGTTTGAGAACTCAATAGTGTGCCAAGTTTGTTTGATGCCATTTATTTTTGAATGGTTGCCGCGACTGTCATACCTCCGTGTGGTGGTTGTGGTGTTGCCAGGGATTGGGCTGTTTCCGGCCTGGTCTGTTTGATTGGATTTTTCCGTAGTTTTTGTATGGAGAGTTTGATCCTGGCTCAGGATGAACGCTGGCGGCGTGCTTAACACATGCAAGTCGAACGCTGAAGTTCCCAGCTTGCTGGGGATGGATGAGTGGCGAACGGGTGAGTATCACGTGAGTAACCTGCCCTTAACTCTGGGATAAGCCCGGGAAACTGGGTCTAATACTGGATATGACTGGTCATCGCATGGTGGTTGGTTGAAAGTTTTTGACGGTTTTGGATGGACTCGCGGCCTATCAGTTTGTTGGTGGGGTAATGGCTTACCAAGGCTTTGACGGGTAGCCGGCCTGAGAGGGTGACCGGCCACACTGGGACTGAGACACGGCCCAGACTCCTACGGGAGGCAGCAGTGGGGGATATTGCACAATGGGCGCAAGCCTGATGCAGCGACGCCGCGTGAGGGATGACGGCCTTCGGGTTGTAAACCTCTTTCAGTTGGGAAGAAGCCTTTCGGGGTGACGGTACCTTCAGAAGAAGCACCGGCTAACTACGTGCCAGCAGCCGCGGTAATACGTAGGGTGCGAGCGTTATCCGGAATTATTGGGCGTAAAGAGCTCGTAGGCGGTTTGTCACGTCTGCTGTGAAAGCTTAGGGCTTAACCCTGAGTTTGCAGTGGGTACGGGCAGGCTGGAGTGCAGTAGGGGAGACTGGAATTCCTGGTGTAGCGGTGAAATGCGCAGATATCAGGAGGAACACCGATGGCGAAGGCAGGTCTCTGGGCTGTTACTGACGCTGAGGAGCGAAAGCATGGGGAGCGAACAGGATTAGATACCCTGGTAGTCCATGCCGTAAACGTTGGGCACTAGGTGTGGGGAACATTTCCACGTTTTCCGCGCCGTAGCTAACGCATTAAGTGCCCCGCCTGGGGAGTACGGCCGCAAGGCTAAAACTCAAAGGAATTGACGGGGGCCCGCACAAGCGGCGGAGCATGCGGATTAATTCGATGCAACGCGAAGAACCTTACCAAGGCTTGACATGCACTAGATCGCCACAGAGATGTGGTTTCCCTTCGGGGCTGGTGTACAGGTGGTGCATGGTTGTCGTCAGCTCGTGTCGTGAGATGTTGGGTTAAGTCCCGCAACGAGCGGAACCCCTATTCTATGTTGCCAGCAATTCGGTTGGGGACTCATGGGAGACTGCCGGGGTCAACTCGGAGGAAGGTGGGGACGACGTCAAATCATCATGCCCCTTATGTCTTGGGCTTCACGCATGCTACAATGGCCGGCACAATGGGTTGCGAGACTGTGAGGTTGAGCTAATCCCATAAAACCGGTCTCAGTTCGGATTGGGGTCTGCAACTCGACCCCATGAAGTCGGAGTCGCTAGTAATCGCAGATCAGCAACGCTGCGGTGAATACGTTCCCGGGCCTTGTACACACCGCCCGTCAAGTCACGAAAGTTGGTAACACCCGAAGCCGGTGGCCTAACCCTTTTTGGGGAGGAGCCGTCGAAGGTGGGACCGGTGATTGGGACTAAGTCGTAACAAGGTAGCCGTACCGGAAGGTGCGGCTGGATCACCTCCTTTCTAAGGAGATATGTATATCTCAACGATATTAGAGAGTCGCACATGATTTTGGTATCAGCCGACAACATGTTGGTTGGTCTCGTGTGGGGCGTGGGTGGAACATCAAACAAATCATCAATCTCATCTCGTTTGTGGGGTGGGTTGGTGGTCTTGGCTTGCGATTCGATGGTGTGCTGGTAGTACTGATCGTGCTGTGTTCTTCGGAGCTGGTGTGATATGTGGAGGCTAGTAGATGATTGCGTCGCAAGCGTTGCAAGGTTTTGGCATACTGTTGGGTTTTGGGACAATCACTGCATCATGTGGTGATGTTCTTGTGAAAACATTGTTCTCGCCAATGTTGGACGCGACTGTTGTGGTCGTGGTCGGTGTTGTGTGGGGTGTTGTTGTGGTAACTGTATAGTGGACGCGAGCATCTTATTTATAAGAGTTCTAACACACCTGCCCTTGGGGTTGGGTGTGTGGCTTTTGATTGTTTGTATCTGTGTGACAGCGACTAGCATCCTTTTGGGTGTGGTTGTTGTGTTTGCTCAATTTGTGGCTTATGCGCTGACAGCCTGTTGTGGTTGTTGGTTGGGTAAGTCTTTTAGGGCGCACGGTGGATGCCTTGGTAATAGGAGCCGATGAAGGACGTGGGAATCTGCGATAAGCCTGGTGGAGTTGATAACCGAGCGTTGAGACCAGGATGTCCGAATGGGGAAACCCCACATGCATTGCTTCGGTTTTGTGTGTGACCGCTGGTTGAATGTATAGGCCAGTTGGAGGGAACGCGGGGAAGTGAAACATCTCAGTACCTGCAGGAAGAGAAAACAATTGTGATTCTGTCAGTAGTGGCGAGCGAACGCGGATGAGGCTAAACCTATCACGTGTGATACCCGGCAGGGGTTGCGTGGTTGGGGTTGTTGGGTGCATTCTGTGTCGTGCTGCCGCGCGGCGCGGTGGATGATGCCGGTAAGCGAAGAGGTTTGGATGCCTCACCGTAGAGGGTGACAGTCCCGTAGCTGAAACTGGTGTTGTTGCCGTTGAGTGTGACCCGAGTAGCACGAGGTTCGTGGAGTCTCGTGTGAATCTGCCAGGACCACCTGGTAAGCCTAAATACTTCCTATTGACCGATAGTGAATCAGTACCGTGAGGGAATGGTGAAAAGTACCCCGGGAGGGGAGTGAAATAGTACCTGAAACCGTGTGCTTACAATCCGTTCGAGCATTCCTTTTGGGGTGTGAGAGCGTGCCTTTTGCAAAATGAGCCTGCGAGTCAGTGATGCGTGGCGAGGTTAACCCGTGTGGGGTAGTCGTAGCGAAAGCGAGTCTGAAGAGGGCGTTGAGTCGCGTGTTCTGGACCCGAAACGAAGTGATCTACCCATGACCAGGTTGAAGCGCGTGTAAGAGCGTGTGGAGGACCGAACCCACTTAGGTTGAAAACTGAGGGGATGAGTTGTGGGTAGGGGTGAAAGGCTAATCAAACTTCGTGATAGCTGGTTCTCCCCGAAATGCATTTAGGTGCAGCGTTACGTGGTGCTTTCTGGTGGTAGAGCTACTGGTTGGCTGATGGGCCCTACAAGGTTACTGACGTCTGCCAAACTCCGAATGCCGGGAAGTTGAGCGTAGCAGTGAGACGGTGGGGGATAAGCTTCATCGTCGAGAGGGAAACAGCCCAGATCATCGGTTAAGGCCCCTAAGCGTGTGCTAAGTGGGAAAGGATGTGGAGTTGCTGAGACAACCAGGAGGTTGGCTTAGAAGCAGCCATCCTTGAAAGAGTGCGTAACAGCCCACTGGTCAAGTGATTCTGCGCCGACAATGTAGCGGGGCTCAAGCACACCGCCGAAACCGTGACTGCAACACTTTTGGTGTTGTTGGGTAGGGGAGCGTCGTGCACGAGGTGAAGCCGCAGTGTGAACTTGTGGTGGATTGTGTGCGAGTGAGAATGCAGGCATGAGTAGCGAATGACGGGTGAGAAACCCGTCCGCCGGATGACTAAGGGTTCCAGGGTCAAGCTAATCTTCCCTGGGTTAGTCGGGGCCTAAGGCGAGGCCGACAGGCGTAGTCGATGGATAACGGGTTGATATTCCCGTACCAGTGCTACACCGTCCATGACGAGCTGGTGATACTAACCACCCAAGCCTTACCTTTGCACCTTCGGGTGTGTTGGTTTGGTGAGCGTGGGACCTGAACTGGTGAGTCAAGCGCATTAACAGGTGTGACGCAGGAAGGTAGCCGGGCCAGGCAGTGGAATTGTCCTGGTCTAAGCGTGTAGGACGTCTGGTTGGTAAATCCGCCAGGCATGTGTCTGAGACGTGATGGGCGCCCACGTGGTGGGTGATTCGGTGATCCTATGCTGTCTAGAAAAGCATCGGCGCGAGGTGTGGTGTTGCCCGTACCCGAAACCGACACAGGTGGTCAGGTAGAGAATACTAAGGCGATCGAGACAATCATAGTTAAGGAACTCGGCAAAATGCCCCCGTAACCTCGGAAGAAGGGGGGCCTGGACCTTGAAGCCAACTTGCTTGGTGGAGGGGGTAAGGGCCGCAGAGACTAGGGGGAGGCGACTGTTTATCAAAAACACAGGTGCATGCGAAGTCGTAAGACGATGTATATGCACTGACTCCTGCCCGGTGCTGGAAGGTTAAGCGGATCTGTTAGCCCCTTGTGGGCGAAGCGGAAAAGTTAAGCCCCAGTAAACGGCGGTGGTAACTATAACCATCCTAAGGTAGCGAAATTCCTTGTCGGGTAAGTTCCGACCTGCACGAATGGAGCAACGACCTCTCCGCTGTCTCTACTATGAACTCGGCGAAATTGCATTACGAGTAAAGATGCTCGTTACGCGCAGAAGGACGGAAAGACCCCGGAACCTTTACTATAGTTTGGTATTGGTGTTCGGTGTGGCTTGTGTAGGATAGGTGGGAGACTGTGAAGCCATCACGCTAGTGGTGGTGGAGTCGCACGTTGAAATACCACTCTGGTCATATTGAACATCTAACTTTGGGCCATGATCTGGTTCAGGGACAGTGCCTGATGGGTAGTTTAACTGGGGCGGTTGCCTCCTAAATGGTAACGGAGGCGCCCAAAGGTTCCCTCAGCCTGGTTGGTCATCAGGTGTTGAGTGTAAGTGCACAAGGGAGCTTGACTGTGAGACAGGCATGTCGAGCAGGAACGAAAGTTGGGACTAGTGATCCGGCGACTCGTTGTGGAACGGTCGTCGCTCAACGGATAAAAGGTACTCCGGGGATAACAGGCTGATCTTGCCCAAGAGTTCATATCGACGGCATGGTTTGGCACCTCGATGTCGGCTCGTCGCATCCTGGGGCTGGAGTAGGTCCCAAGGGTTGGGCTGTTCGCCCATTAAAGCGGTACGCGAGCTGGGTTCAGAACGTCGTGAGACAGTTCGGTCCCTATCCTCTGCGCGCGTTGGAGAATTGAGAAGGTCTGTCCTTAGTACGAGAGGACCGGGACGGACGAACCACTGGTATGTCAGTTGTACCGCCAGGTGCATGGCTGATTAGCTACGTTCGGGATGGATAACCGCTGAAAGCATCTAAGCGGGAAGCCGGCTTCGAGATGAGTTCTCCTTGAGGTTCCCAGTAGACTACTGGGTTGATAGGCCGGATGTGGAAGCACAGACTAACGATGTGTGGAGCTGACCGGTACTAATAAACCGATGACTTATCCTACACCCCCCTTGTTTGTGGGGTGTGTGGTCAAGCAGCAAAGGGCTTGACAGTCACAAATTTTGTCGCAGATACTGCGTGACATTCAAAAGCGTCCACTTTTATGAGTATGCGTGCTCGTGTTCCACTATACGGTTACGACAACACCACCCCCACCCTGCAGCCCTCTAAGGCCCGGGTGGTTGGAGATGTTGAGTGTATGGAAATTTGATATTGTGTTGATCATCAACAAAAACCTGCGGGTTTTTGCGTGGTCCTAGGTTTACCCGCCAACACTCGGTTTGTGTGTTGGGTCTGGGTGGTAGGGTTACGGTGGTTATAGCGTGGGGGAAACGCCCGGTCCCATTCCGAACCCGGAAGCTAAGACCCACAGCGCCGATGGTACTGCAACCGGGAGGTTGTGGGAGAGTAGGTCACCGCCGGACAATAATTTGAGGGTATGGCCCCAACCACACACCATGATGGGTGTGCTGGTTGGGGTCATACA
>NZ_BAAGSP010000052.1:0-6528 GCF_054782375.1 Yaniella soli | reverse complement strand
ATTCAGCACCCAAGACGGCAACGGAATCCAACAAGGATGGGGCGGACGAACACGCTGACACGCCGTAAAAAAGCACACGTTTTGTCCATTAACCCGACGGAAAACCGTCGACCAGATTTTTACAAGAGGTTGAATTTACCAGGAGGACTTGGTGACGCCTGGTAGTTCACCGCGGTGAGCCATGTCGCGGAGGCGAACACGGGAGATACCGAATTTCTGCAGGGTACCTCGTGGACGTCCGTCGATAGAGTCACGGTTACGAACACGGACTGGAGAGGCGTCGCGTGGTAGCTTCTGCAAGCCAACGCGTGCTTCTTCGTGCTGTTCGTCAGTAGCGTTCGGGTCAACCAGCTGTGCTTTCAGCTGTTTGCGACGTTCATCGTAACGAGCAACGATTTCTTTACGCTTCTCGTTTTTGGCGATCATAGATTTCTTAGCCAATGCTTAGCGCTCCTCTCGAAAATCAACGTGTTTGCGGGCTACAGGATCGTATTTCTTCAACGTAATACGATCTGGGTTGTTGCGGCGGTTCTTACGAGTTACGTAAGTGTAGCCGGTGCCTGCAGTCGATTTCATTTTGATAATGGGGCGCAAGCCCTTTTCGCGTGCCATTGTTAGAGCTTCACTCCCTTAGCGATGAGTTCTGAAATGACAGAGTCAATGCCGCGGGCGTCAATTACTTTGATGCCGCGTGCGGATACGTTCAGCGTTACTTTACGACCCAGTGACGGGACGAAGTAGCTTTTCTTTTGGATATTCGGATTAAACCGGCGCTTGGTGCGGCGGTTCGAGTGGGACACTCTATATCCTGTCCCCGGTCCAGCTCCGGTTACCTGGCAGTGTGCTGCCATGATCACTCCTCGGTTCTAAGCAGTAGTAAAAGTACGGGCGAAATGTTGTTGCGCCGATGGATTCGGCGACGGTTTCGCCACCAGTTGTGACACCGCGCTCTTACTGCGACTTTCTCGAAGGAATACCAGGCTGGGTGAGAACCAACCGAAGTGCCCTTTTCATCGCTAGGGTGAAGACGGTGAGTCTCCTTTAAAGCTTGCACTTCAAAAGAGAGCCAAATTTTCGGTGACTGCACTCTCTCCGTTTGCTTTCCTTCAACCATGGTCGGGCCGAAGTGGGCACAGTGCAGACAACAAGCTCACAGTTTAGTCCGCCAAAAGTATTTAATCAAACCGTGGAGTAGCTTCACGGTTGATACTTTGAGCATGCCGCCAGTATGACTGTGACTAGCCAGTCAATAACCAGTGATCCGGTTGGTTTCGGCGAAGCACGTTATCGAAAATACTGGTGGCGTGCCGCAGTTCTTCCGGTGTCAGTGATTGCAAAACCCGGGTTTCAACGGCACCGTGATACACCCCACGAAGGTCTTCCAGCAGGGCCGACCCCTCGTCGGTAATTTCGGCAACGGTGACGCGCTTATCCGTATCGGACAAACGACGGACCATCAGACCGCGCTGGTCGAGTTTGCGGGCCACATGGGACAGCCGTGATAGGGATGCGTCACAGCGAGCTGCAAGGTGAGACATACCTACGGCAGCGTCTTCTTTTGCGAGATGATCGAGAACTTGGAATTCAAAGAAGCTGACCTTGCCCGCATCCTGGAGAGCACGTTCCAGATCTGGGAGCACTCCCATGTAGACGGCGACAACTCGCTGCCAGAACGCCATCTCGTCAGAGCTGAACGACACCGATGATTGAGAGTCGTTTTCGTCAATCCCGTGTGAAATTTTCACCACGCTTCATCCCTTCTAGGAAGCCATCGATCTGCGCCCGCCAATTTTATACGAATTCGCAATGCATTATGACCCAAGCTAATAGAAATCTTTTCTACCTTAGTGAATACACCTGGAGTTCACCCTAAAAATCACCCTGAGTAACCTCAGAATTTCTCAGCTGTTCCCCAGGCTTTCCTTTTCCGCAGCCAGCGGTTGAGTATCAGGAGCGCGGCACCAATGGCCAGCGTGCCGACACCGATCAGGACGTTCCTGGTTTCATTCGGCCCTGTTGTCGCAAGCTGTTCGGTCGCGTGTATCTCTTCGGCTTCTTCAATCGGTGGCTCCGTTGCCGTCGGAGGGTCTTCCGGCACGGGCGGTTCCTCTGGTGCAGGCGGCTCCGTCGGTGTAGGTGGTTCTTCCGGGCTAGGTGGTTCCTCTGGCGCAGGCGGCTCTTCTGATGGTGGCGGTTCTACAACCGTTGGTTTTTCCCAGCTCAGCTGTAATTCAGTGGAATCCTGGTGTGACGTTTGATCGACCACAACGATGGTCTGAAACCTGCGCTGCGCATCGGGTTCTGGCGTGATGAGCCTGCCGGTATAGCCAAATTCCGTTGATTCAGCGGCGATGTGTACCCCGCCGGTTTCTGTGTCTGCAGGGACGTGGAGCCACAACTCATCGGTCGTGACCGGTTGGCTCGGTTCGAGGAGCTCTCCATCAGCATCAAGGATGGAAAGGTCTTCCATGTCCACAGCGTCATCTATGGTGTTAATGTCAAGGCCTACCGAGTCGGTCGAAGCGTTGAGTTCTACCGGACCAAACACATGATCATCTTCGTCCTCGATTATTTCCGTGAGGCCTTGTGGCCGGGCCACGTCTGCGTCGGTGGCTTCGATTAGGGTCACACTGGCTTGAACTTGCTGTTCATTGAGGCCAGTGTTCTCCTCGCCGGTCAGATAGTCGAACACCGCCTGAACATTGTCGGCAGATTGTGCTGAAACGGGCTCGTTATTTGTGGCCGCACTTTCGACCGTGAGGTTGCCATCTGGAACGAAATCGTCAGTGAAATGCCAGATCGCTGATTGGGTTGCAGCAATCGCTTCGGCTTCTGTCAGTCCCGAGGTGCCGGTGGTCGCCTCGATGTCATCCAGGCTCAGCGTTGGATGGGAATTTCGAAGTATCCATGCAACCTGTTCGCGTACTTGCGAGTCCGTCTTGAAATTGTTGTCACCGGTAAATTCATCCCAGCCGGTTACGGCCGCTGTATGGTCCGGGTCCGCTGCTCGAATCCAATATTCGATGCAGTACGCCAGAATCGATTCACCGTCGACGACGACGGTACGCAGCGTGGGTGAAACACCGTTGACGGTCAGACCGTGCTGATATTCCCGTGCAGGTCCCATGACCGCTGTCGTGTCATCCGTCGCCAAGCTATCGCTATCCAACGGTACTGCGTCGTCTGCGTGTGCTGCGGCGGGGACAAGAAATGCTGCCCCGCCCAGTGCCGTCACTGCCAATGATGCATAAATTGTGTTCTTCAAAAGTGTGTCCTCAGCTCATGGCGATTGCGCTGTGCAATCGGTGTGCGTCCGACACTAGGCAAATGGCTCGTTCCGACACGCCCCTACCCCACGGAACCTGTGGATAACTAGGTGGTCGTTGCTTGTTGAGTGGCGTGTTCCGCCAGCTGACGATGGTGAGCGCGATGGTCAATGCCAGCGAAAATGAGCGCGACGACTGAGAACAGTATCAACACTGCCATAGCCATTTGGAAAGCATGAGCATAAGCGGCCACTGACGCAGGGTCTGCGGGATCTGGCAGCCCCGAGGCGTCACGTGGCACGGCGACGACCAGCGCATAAAAGATAGCAGAACCCACGGCAACTCCGATCGCGTTGCCTAACCGTTGGCCAACCTGCTGGAAGGAACCTGCAACGCCACCCTGTGTGACAGGGACATCGATGAGCGTACGCATTTGATTAGCAGACATGATGAATCCGGGACCAATACCTGCGACGCCAAGGACGATGGCCATCGCGATGGGATTGTGTTCGGGCGGGACGAATGCCGAGACTGCGACGAGACCGATAAGGGCGGTGATGAAGATGACGTACCCCCACAGCACCAGGGTGGTGGCATGACGGAAGGTGTAGCGTCCAACGGCTGCGGCAACGGCGGCCGAGATAAACGCGAAGGGAACAGTGATCAGGCCAACGGCAACCGGGTCATGGCCGAGGCCCTGCTGGTTAAAGAGGGTCATGACCAAGAACATGGCGGGCATAGCTGCGAACCACAGCGTCGTGATAATCACGCCGTTGCGATACGAGGGAAAGGAAAAAAGCGTGAAATCTAAGACGGGGCTCTTGCCCGCCGCACGGTACTGGTTTTCCCAGCGCACGAACAGCACCGCCGTCACCAGCCCTAACGGCACAAAGATCCATCGCGCCGCGATGTCGTCAGTGCCGCTGGTCAGTACAAACGGCAGCATCACAAAAAGCACAGATGCGGCCATCAGCAAAATACCGACGGCATCCAGGTCTGCCCGCCCAGGCTGTGGTTGGCTGGCCGGGATGAGCCACAGGGCCAATGGAATGATGAGTAGCGCCAGGGGCACGTTCATGCCGAAGGTCCAACGCCAGCCGAGATCGGAACCAAACGCACCGAGAAAGAGCCCACCGATCGTGGGGCCAAATGCGGTTCCCAGACCGATGGCTGCACCAAAGATCCCGAACGCTTGACCACGAGCTTGACCTTGAAACAAGGTTTGTACCATGCCCAACACCTGGGGCATGAGGATGCCCGCGGCGATACCCTGCAGGATGCGTGCCGCGACCAACAAGGTGGCAGTCGGGGCTAATGCCGCGCACAGTGAGGCCACCGTAAAAATGCTGAGCCCAATCATGAACATGGCTTTGCGGTTCCACTGGTCACCAAGTCGACCGGATGGAACCAGCGCGATACCAAAGGCCAGCACATAACCGGCGACAACGAGTCCCGTCTGGGTGGGGGTAGCACCGAGGGTTTCCTCTAATGGGGTCAGCACCACATTGACTTTGACGATATCGAGGATGGTCAGCACGGCCACACTGGCGGCAACGGCAAAAGCGATCCAATCAGAACGCTGGGTACTAGGTTGTTTCACACTCACGAAGCTAGGCTAGCCTATTCCCACAAGGTTCGGGGCGGTCGCCCGGCCACACAATACGGCCTCGACGTGTGCTCGTATTCCGCGAGCGCACGTCGAGGCCGGGATCATGACGATGCGATTCACACCGGGGCCGCCACCATGCTTAGGTCAAGAATGGCTTGTCGACAACCGTGGCCGATTCCCTGCCGTGGCGGGTCTCGACCTGAATGGTTGTACCGTTGTCTGCCAGTTCAGTCGGCACCATCGCAAAGCCGATGTTCTTCTCAAGACGGGGCGAATAGCACGCGGAACTCACGAGGCCCACTTGTTGTGCATTGTAATGAACAGGAAATGCTTCGGGCATCGATCCGTCGGTATACGAGCCCAGTGGTTCCCCCGCTATTTCTACACCCACCAGCTTGCGATCAACTCCCTGATCGCGAATCTGCTGCAATGCCGGCTGTCCAATGAACGGCGTCTCTTGATCGATTTCGCGCTCGAGCCATGGATAGTGGAATGCGACCTCGAACGGGTTAGTATCCAAGGTCATATCCGCATCGTAGGAGAGGATGCCCGCCTCCATACGGTTGATGTGTACGGGGCCGGTGACTCGCATACCGTGTTGTTGGCCCGCCTCGTACACTGTTTCCCACAGACGATCAGCGTGCTGGCTTGCCTTTTCGAGATAAATCTCGAAGCCACCCACATTGGTGAAGCCCGTTTTGGACACGACGACGTCCATGCCGTCGAGTTGGTACCGCTTGAGCCAGTAATGACGAATGTCACGGATGGATTCGCCAAAGAGGTCGACCATGACCTCAACGGACTTTTTGCCCTGAACTTGCACAGGACCGACGTCGGCTTCTTGGACGTGCACATCGAGCCCAGACCAGTGGGCGGCTGCTAGAGCCCAGGGCAACAGGGTTGATTCGGCGGTAGAGAACCAGAAGCGCTGCTCTTCCACACGCAACAGGATAGGGTCGGACAGTACGCCGCCGTCTTGAGTCGTGATCAGGGCGTATTTACACTACTCCACCTCGAGGTCACTGAGATCTCGCAGGGTAAGCATATTCGTCAGTTCGAAGGCGTCGGGACCGGTGATCTCGACTTGGCGCTCGGCCCCGACGTCCCACAGGGTGACGTCGTTGACCAGCGCCCAGTATTCCTCGACCGGATTACCGTAACGCCGGGGGTGATATTGATGGTTAACAACGCTATAAGCTTCCACACCGTACCTGGGATATTGTGCCGCCGCACGACCACCAAAATGTGATCGCACGTATGGCCACCGCCGACGAACAATCGGTGCATGATGCCATCGACGCGGCCTTAGCAGTCCAAGATCAGTGGGCGGCAACGCCGTGGTGGGATCGAGCCGCGATCTTCCTGCGCGCAGCAGATCTAGCCGCAGGGAAATACCGGGACGAGCTGGTCGCCACGACCATGCTGGGACAGTCAAAAACGTTCCACCAAGCCGAGATTGAAGCAACGTGCGAGGTCGCTGATTTCTTCCGCTACAACGCCTATAATGCCCAGAAAATCTACTCCGATCAGCCGCAAGCACTGCAAGGCGACACCACTTAGAGATTGCGCGGATAGGGGCTTATCGGCGCTTACCGGAAATCGTAAGGCTTGACGGTGCGGGTGTCCCACCGGTAGCGGAGTCTGGCTTCGTGG
>NZ_BAAGSP010000051.1:0-7022 GCF_054782375.1 Yaniella soli | reverse complement strand
GTTGGGTCTCCGGAAGTCCAGGCCGTCCTATTTTCGCCATAACCCACCTCTAACATAAGTTGACTAGGGGTGTTGCACTGACGGTTTGAGTCTAGAGCAGCGTACTTCGCGAGGGATCCACAGTAGTGGCGAAGTACGAATTCATTGAATCCCACAAAAACACTGCTGTACGGTACTGGACGATCGCCAATATGTGCGCCTGGTTGGGCGTGTCTCGGTCTGGTTACTACGACTGGCGGTCTCGACCGCAGTCGGCCACTGCGGCCCGCCGCGAGGAGCTGACAGCTCGGATTTGGTTTTATTTTGATGACTCGGATCAGACCTATGGGTACCGGCGAGTCCATGCTGATCTGGTGGCTGAAGGCACCGACGCAAGCCCCGAACTCGTCCGCCAGATCATGACCGAAGAGCAGATGATCGCCTGTCAGCCGCGACCGTTTCGAGTCACCATCGACCCTGATGCCCAGGCTGCTGCGACCACTCCAGACCTGGTACAACGTGACTTCAGTGCTACCGCTCCGGGCCAGAAATTTGTCGGCGACATCACGTACATTCATACGTGGCAAGGCTTCATGTACTTGGCCACGGTCATTGATTGCTACTCCAAAAAAGTCGTCGGCTTCTCGATGGACGATCACATGCGCGACAGTTTAGTGACCCAGGCATTAGACAATGCCGTGGCCACTACCACCATCCAACCTCAGGCAATTTTCCACTCCGACAAGGGAGCACAGTATTCATCTAAGAATTTTCAGGCCGCTTTAGATCGTCATAAGATGCGGGCCTCGATGGGCCGCACCGGCGTCTGCTGGGATAATAGTTTAGCTGAATCGTTCTTTGCTGCGTTGAAAAACGAGCGCGTTCACCGCACCGTCTATCCCACCAAAGCTCACGCAAAACGCGACGTGTTTCGCTACATCGAAGGCTTCTACAACACCCGCAGACGTCACTCAGCGTTAGATTACCAACGACCTGCTGAAGTCCACTATGGTGGACTCCAGCTGGCCCCAGCCGCCTAAGAAAAACCATCAAATAGGTGTCCGAAAAACGCAGGGCAGATCACCGGTAGATTTCTATGTTTATTACTACACCGGCGAAACAGCGCGGGCTGGTGAAAGCGTCGATGGTCCCGTCGTCACAGGAAACCGGTTGCCCAATGGTTTGCCGTATAACTATGGACCAGCCGGGATACTGCTCTTTGTTGGGATGTCGCTCTTCCACATTGAAATAGCTTTCTTGCTGTGGTCCATTGTGCAGTTGCTGATCTTGTGTTGGGTCATCCAGTGTCTGGTCTCAGCACGATATGTGGCGCGTAAAGACGTCTTGACCTGGTTTTGTGTCTTCATACCGACCACGATCTTGGCACAGGACATGTTGTGGGGTCAGATCAACATCGTGCTGATGGCCCCGTGCTTAGACGGCGTACTCATTGCTCATGACCGCGCTAAACCAATTCTTACCGGTTCTCTTGTGTGGGTGGCTACGGCCATCAAGCTCACTCCGGGTCTTTTCATCATCTTTTTCCTCATTTCCAAACGATGGAAGGAAGCAGTGTGGGCTTGTCTTATCGGAACCGCAGCGACATTATTGGCCGGGATATTTTTTATGGAAGACTTCTGGCGTTTCTTCAGCGACACATTATGGAATCTCAGCGACCGGGTAGCATTAGGTGAAAACTTCGACACGCTCGGAAACAATTCTCTTCAAGGTACCGCCGCATATCTTGGCATAACTGGATGGCCCGTCGTCGTAGCTGTCAGGGTCACTGCCGTAGCAGGACTGGCCGCAGCCGTGTACATAAACCACCGGTCGGGACTCCTTCCGGCGATGTTATGTATCGGCTTGCTTAGTCCGTTGTTATCACCGATTAGCTGGATACATCACTTCGTATTCATGCTCCCTGCGCTGGCGTATCTCTGGTCCCGTATCAAGCCCTGATGGCGCTGGGGCCTCGGGATCATGCTATGTGTCCTGTGGGCACAAGGCACTGATCTTGGCGGATTTATCGTAGACCATGGCCAACAGTGCTATGGCCTGTCGGCCTCGTGCTGCGAGAGTCTCTGCTTCTAGGAACCGTGTTTTTCATGACAGCGCTGATTATTCAATCTATACGGAGCAAAAAGCATTCCGACTTCGACCGTGATACCGAAACAAACTATCCAACCGGCACCTTCTTAAACACCAAGGGCTGAGAACAAGCTCACAGGCATTTGGCCACGATGCTCACCTCATTAGTCGAGCCGTCCCTCAGCTACCTGGACGTATATGGTGCTGGATAATCTGCTTGGGACCCCTGGGGATCGGGCTGCTCGCAACGTGCAACGAATCCTCCCGGCAGCTATTCAAACGTGACTAAGCTGGCGCGCTAGCCCCACGTCAACGCATATGTAGCTCACCATGTCGGGACAACAGGGGCCGATGTCAGCACTCATATGCTCAAATGTTCTCTGGATCAGTTGGCTTTGTTGAATTTCGGAGGTCAACCAGCATCTCGTGGTGATTGATATTGAGGTATTCCACGTGGTCGAAATGGTCGTAGAGTTAGGTATAGTTTGAAGACAGCAGTGGCGTAGACCCATCCGATGTCAGCTAGCGCTTGGCCCAGGTTGCCGGTGGTGAATAGGTCTGTATCTGGAAAGACCGCTAGTGATTGCTCTATGTGCCATAGATTGCCATGAGCCACTGAACTGTACTCCCACCAGTTCCGCAGCAGACGGTATCTTATTGCTGCCCGATCATCATCGGGGCATTCTGGTCTACCGCACTGGCAGTTGCCTTCTTCAACGAAGTGGTCGAATGCATCTCGAATGATCTCACTTTCACGGATACCTTGGCGTCTTTTGTTCTCGGGGACGGGAAGGTCAAGGAGTTTTGCTTCTTTGGAGCGTGCGTAGACCTGAGCATTACGGTCAGAGATATATCCGTTCACAGCGTTTTTCACGTTGCTCTATATCATCTGGCGCGAGTAAATACAGAGCTTTCGTTGCACCAATCAATGTTGAACGCAAGAGTATTTCAGTGGGTATCGCGTCGTGTTGGGACAACATCAGCGACAGGGCAGCCGTTGATGACGATGCCGCATTTTTTAGTCCCTTTGAAACAAAGAAGACAAATAGATTGGCTCCTGCATCGTTTCTGAATTCTCCAGATACGGGATTGTCTTCCATTGATTTCCAGACCGGCATCTCTTGGAAGCGAGCGAATTGCTTTGTGGCCCAAGTGATTCGTTTCCGACCGATTTGCCACTGTAATTGGGTGAGTTCTTCAATCGAGGGTTCTGTGAGCATCTCAATCCACTCTCTGATTAGTATGAGATTTTCGCAACTGTGTTCGTTCTGTCTGCAGTCCGAAGCTGTTATGTGAGGTGACTGGTTGCTTGCCCTGATACTCAGCAACGCTGACAAGGTTGACGCCTAGAGCTTTGGATAATCCGGTGATGTCGGAGAGCTTGAGCCATGCCTGACCGTTGAGCAGACGGTAGAGGCGTTTGGAGTCCATACCGGCGTTCTGGGCTGTTTTGGATCGAATTCTGCCGTCTACTTTGATGACACTGTTCACCGAATAAGCGATGATATTTTGGAGCTTTGCTGCAACTATTTTGTGCTGGAGTTCGTGTTGGGCTGTCTCATATTCAGGTTTCAACCGTGCTGAAATGTCCCCGAAGAGTTGGGGAGATGCATAGAAGTCCTGGGGTTGCATTCTGTTCACAAAGGTCAGCTTATGAGGTAGATGAAATTTCTGCTGTCGAGTTTACAGTGTGTCCTGAATAGGGGACACCAGTATTCTGGATAGTGGACGCTATTGTCCTATTCGACCATTATCGATAGTTTCGGACTATGTTGTCTCAGGCTGTTTTTATGCTCCGCACACTTGTACTGCATGAAACAGAATTCTCAGCAGTTCACGTCGGCGCAATACAGTACGCTCAGAATCGGTCAGCCAGGACCGTGGCGACCCTTGGTACCCGAAATGCTGGGGCTTGTGGCGGAGTGCTATGTGTGGGTCGGTACGGCACCGTTACCGTGGCCGCAGCATCAGGGCGAGCCGTCACCCTTTATTCCTGCCAAAGCTGGTGCAGACCGCAAGATTCGGACACGCGCCGCTCAGATGGTGCCGTTGGTGTTTTCAGCAACGAAGCAGCGAGCGTTCCGGGGTGGCTACCAGTCACGTCCGAATGTCTACCGTCAGTATTTTCCACAAGCATTGCGTCAGTGGGCTGACATGGGGACAACACCGCGCACGTTATCGGATGCCGAGATCAAGGGTGTACGAGCCTACGAACCGAAGCGCACGATTCAGCCGGAGAACTGGCCTGCTATTCGGGATTTTGTCGCGAACGCGACACTGACAGTGGCCCCGAACTCTGTCGGTGATCCGTTGTCGTACATCTCGGTGATCGTACGATACGTGGACTGGTGCTATCGGGTGATGGGAATTGACCTGGTCATTGACGACATCTTCGATTTTGACATGATCGCGTACTATGCCATGAACGCGACCGATGATGTGCATTCCAAGGCGTCCAAGGGTTCGATTCGTGCGCGTCTGCTCTGGGTTGGTGACCACCTAGTGCCGGGCGGTGTCCGAGAGCGTGTTTTAGAAAAAGCCGGGCGCACCCCAGTTACTGCACCGTATAGCCAAGCCGAGATTCTTCAACTTAAGCAATGGGCGGTTTCGCAAAACACGGCATATTCCCGGCACATGTGCTGGACCGTTCTGGCGTTTGGTCTGGGTGCGGGTCTAACTAGCCGCGAATTGGTCAACTTGAAACGTGAGGATGTCACAGAAACTTCAGACGGAGTGTTTGTCACCATCCGTTCTGGTGGTGCTCCTCGACAGGTCGTGGTGACCGGTGAATGGGAAGACCACGCCATGGTCCTTGCCGAATCCGTCAAAGCTGGCGCGTATGTGTTCAGCTGTCACAAAACTGTTCGCGAGTCGACGGTCATTAGCCAGTCACTGCGCCGTACCACAGCACGTCCTAACGGGTTGCGGATCAATATGGAAAAGATGCGCTTGACCTGGTTTGTGCGCCTGTTGAACTCGGGGTGTCCGGTTCCAGTATTTCTCAAAGCCGCCGGACTTAAGGGAATGTCAGCGCTGGAACGGATCATCCCGTATTTGGACCAAGGGCCAGCGGATATTGCGGTCACTGCACTGCGTGCCTTTGATGCAGACCGCAAAGCCAAGTTCCGCGCTGACAACCCTGACTACTGCAAGCGTATCCGTCGTAAACGTGATGCGCTGCGTCGTGCTCTGGCTGAGCAGGTGCGTAGCTAATGGTTGAGACACAACGTATTGTCAGTAAGAAGGGTATTTTCGATACTCCAGTTTTTGCGACCGCACACGACGTGGCATCATCACGTCATTACGTTTTGCAAAGCGAAGTGTTGGACATGCTTAAGCAATGGGAACAAGACGATCGAAAACAGGCTGGCCTACGTGGCGCGCGTGGTGCTTTCGCGAGTACCGAGCAGATGCTGACTCTTTTACTAATCCTCGTCAGGAAAGAAGCACCGCTGACAATGACAGCGGCAACCTCTCTGGTCTATTACGGCATGGAACAGAATGCCCGAGACGAACTCGGTCTGATTTTTTCGGAGCAATCCGTCACCGCGCAGCAAATCTATGATCGTCTGTACCGTTCATTCCACCGATTCATGAAGGTCATCGACCCATACCCGATGCAGCGGCGCTGCCTGATGACGAAAGCAGAATTCGATGCCCTGAACGAAGCCGCCGATCAGCAACGCCGGGCCATCATGCTGGAGCGGTGCCGAACGCTGATGAACCGAATGCTGCTGGCAACAATCCCACGATGGGTTCGTCGTCGCTCCGATGGCAATGTTGCGGTGGACGGCACATTCGTGGCCGCCTACGGACAACAGGGGACGAAGAAACGCTCACAATACGTGGCAATCGAGCCGTACGCTGGGTTTTACGTGCGTAGCGAGGATCACTTCTACGATCCAAACGCTAAGCACAGCAAGTCCGACATCAAAGGCTGGGGCTGGGAAGCTACCCTGGCAGTACTGGGCACCAATGATCCACATCGCGAAATGACCTTCCCTCAGCTGATTGCCGGCATCAACCTGACGACACCAGGTGCAGCGCCTGGCCCAAGTGCCATTCACTCAGTGCGCTACATGCACCGTGAAGACTACCGACCGGGAGACGAGCGTTTCAAAGCTGGCATTCTTGCTGGCGACCGCATTTATGGGAACACCCCGAAGCCAGAGAACTTCCAAATCCCGGCACGCGCCCTGGGCTATGACCTACTCTTTGACCTCAAAGAAGAATACTGGGGTAAGACCTATCCGACGGGCGGCGCTATCATGCTCGAAGGTAACGCATATTCACCAGCGATCATGGCTTATCCGAAGCTGATCAGTGCAACCATTGATTACTATGCCGACGATGACAGCGAGGAGAGGATCGATAGCGAAACATACCAAAATCGTCTCCAGCAGCGCGCAAAATTCTTGGTGAAATTCCACACCGCCCAGCGCTCTGACGGGTCACGGCAGGGGATATGCCCTGCATCGGGGCCAAACCCTACGTTGCACTGCCCATTGCGGGCATTCTTCAATACAACTGTTTCTGACAAGGGCAAGACGCTGCTGCCCATCGCGAAGAAGAACGTTCCCTCAGAGGAACTGCGCGGCGGTTTATGTAACAACACCGGTGGCACCATGGTGCTACGAGGCGACGCCTGGGACAAACATGCACTGGGCGGTTACTTCCAGTTTGGAACTCCGAAATGGCACTCATACTACAGCTCTTTACGTCAGCGTGGGGAATCTGCCAACGCAACGGCCAAAGACAGTGCGAGCGTGGCGCTAGCATCCCCCGAACGGCGACGTATCCGCGGATATGCAGCAGCATTTCTTTTCTCGACGTTAATGCTGATGCACCTGAACCTAAACCTTGATCCACCGATGAGTTGGGTGTGGTTACGGCGTTTTAACGTGGAGGTGCGTCTTTGACGTGGGAAAATAGTGAGTGTTGAGACCACTATTCCA
>NZ_BAAGSP010000050.1:0-7422 GCF_054782375.1 Yaniella soli | reverse complement strand
TCTCACCGCTACTGGATACCCATACCGGCGTTACCCGATCGTCAGACCGTCGTCACTGGATCGTCAGACAGCCGTTACTAAATACGCACTCCTAACAACAGCTTCGTCAAATGCTATCGACGCACCCAATTGATGCACTCCAGAAATACAGTCTCGACAGGACAGCCAATCAATATTGTTAGCATAGAGAACCTATACTCCCAGTGCTCATTAACGTCGAGATAACATCCCCACAAAATTCCGGTGAACCCGGAAGACGGGATATCAGACGAAGACGAAGCCCAAAAATACTGCTACAACCAACAGCAATCCCGGTGCCAGGAAAGTAAGCTGGATGAGCCCGTCCAGCAAGAAACTGAACACCAAAAGGATGGCACCGGTCGCGCCGATAACGGTCGCCATGTCATCCTCCAGTCCTTCGCACCGTCAAATTACGGATTTCTCACTACTCATCGAGACTCTGTTCTTCTAGATCTTTAAGTGTGGCACCTGCAGCCGAAACCCAGGCAGTTCTACCGTTAGCCGACGCGCCCATCAGAAACTGAGCGGCGGCTGAAGGACTTGGAAACTGTAGATCCCTGAGGATTTCGTTGTCACTGCCTATCTGCTCCGCGTGGCGTGCCCTATCTCGATAAACACTTTCTGGACAGCTTGCCGTGAGTTCTGTTCGAAGCTTTGAGCCACTCAATACAACGAATCCATCAGCGTTTGACAAGCCTTGCCCCTTGGCACCTCGAGCTTCGAGGAAGAATGCAGAATCGTCATCAGCACGTTCTTTCCCATCAATCTGGGCTGAAGGTGTTGGAGAGTTCTGCCGGTTATCTAGCGGTTCAAAGAGCCTGTACCCCAGTGCGCCTATTGCGAGTTCCGCGTATGAAATGAACTCTTGCAGTTCAGCTTCTTTCTCTTCTGAGATCGTCCCGCGAAGAGGTGTATCACCGTTATCCACGTTGACTCGACCAACTTCTCGAGCCTTGTTGCAAAGTGCATTTTCGAGATAACTAATCTCGGTGGCACCCAAAGAGTTATTGCTCGTGGTAATCACGATTGCGTGTGTGAAGTATCCTTTCGTTTCGTCCCGAATATGCTCCTTAATTCTGCCAAGTACACCCAACCCATTCTTCCGTGCGTTCGCCAGGCCAACATATGCAACGGCGTCACCGCTATCAGGGTCGTTTCCAAAAAGAATATAAACACCGCTGTGTCGGAGATCAGCACGATCTGTACCCTTGAGAGCTGCATCCCGGGGAACGGAAAAGACAAGACCGATCCAGTTTTGTAAGGAGCATTTGATCCTGCCAGTAGATGTACCGTCCATAAGAAACAGCTGGATAGTCTTCGGGGCTAGGCTCAAGGCGACTGACATAGGAGATCCCGTATACCTCGACAATAGAATGGTGAGTGCCCCCATAGCTTAGACGACAACGCGCGCATATGGTTCAACTCGTAGTCGTAGTATGAGGTGCATTTTTATCTGATCCATTTGACCTTCAGTTAGCCAACCACCAACAAAGGAGACATCATGTCGCAAACACAGCAGCTCACCCCGCATCTCATGTTTCAGAACGGCCGCGCTGAAGAAGCGATGGACTTCTACGTGGAACTCTTCGGCGGTGAAGTCGTCACCATTGCTCGCTACGGTGCCGAGACCCCGGAGATGAACGGCAAGGTCATGCTCGCAACCTTTGTGATCGCGGGGCTGCGCATCAACATCATGGACAGTTCGATGCAGCACGAGTTCGACCTCACGCCGTCGATGTCGATGACGTTGAACTGCACATCCCAGGAGCAACTCGATCAATTGTGGGCTGCACTTTCCGAGGGCGGGCAACCCCTGATGCCTCTCGATGACTATGGATTCGGTCCATTCGGTTGGATCGCCGACAGCTACGGCGTCTCCTGGCAACTCAACTACAACCCTGAGCCTGCCACCGACTAAGTCGTCTCCGTGGTTACTTTTTGGGACGCGCAAGCACGTCAATAAGCATGCGCACGATGACGAGCCCAAGGAAGACCGCGAACACGATATTGGCGACCGCAGGCGACAGAGCATAGGCCGCCCACACGCCCAGCGGGGTGACGAGTGCCGCGGTGCCACCGATGACTAAGGCAGCCGGTGCATCAACGTTTTTGCGCAGCAGATTCGAGACGGTGCCGGACAGGCCAGTAGCGATGACCATCAGCAGCGAGGTCCCCTTGGCCACCAGGTCGCTTTCCCCGAATAACACGACCAGAAGCGGCACCACGATCACGCCACCGCCGATGCCCAACAGCCCCGACATCACACCGGTGAACAAGCCCAGCGCGACGATGCCGATACCAACCATCAGATCGATATGGACGACCGAGCCTCGGGATGGCACAACAAGGAACAGCGAAATGATCATCACGATCATGAACGCGATGAAGCCCCACTTCACGGCGCGCTGCGGCAAAACCGTCAACAGCCACGAACCGATCGGGGCACCCACCGTCGACCCGGCAGCCAACAGCACGGCCATCAGCAGATTCACATTGCCTTCGAGTGCATAACTGACCACGCCGGTAATCGCGGGCAAAATGACCGCTAACAGTGACGTTCCGACGGCAATGCGAGTTCGGAAACCGAGCAGATAAACCAGCGCAGGCAGGATGATGATGCCGCCACCGATCCCGAAGAGGCCCGAAGACACCCCGACGGCCAGGCCCAACAGGACCAGCCCAAACCAATTGCGACGGGTGGGCGCTGCTGATGTCTCCAATTGTGCTCCGATCGATCATGGAAAAGATTGAGTATTCCCGAATCGAGGTTAGCACCATCGAGTTCATAGCTTTCCCGTATGAGAGCGACAGGACGTGCAATTCTCGTCAGATCGCCCGACACCGCGGACTATCCTGCAGCATCCTTCCCGTCAACAGCACTGAGCTCATTCGGCACGAAGTCCAAATCAGCTGATTCGATAATTTCCATTTCACCCAGATCCACAGCATGGATGGCCTGTTCAGCGGGGTCGGTGATATACGCGATTTCGTCCACGACCTGGATTGCTGGTCTTGGCTCTTGCCATTCCTCAGGCTCAGTCCACTCGTCCATAACCTGGACTGCATCCGTTTCCTCGCCAGTGTCCGGATCCAGCACATGGAGGTGGCCGTCTTCTGCCAAGACCAGGGCTTCACCCTCTGGGCCGCGCGCTAAGGAACGGAAGTTATAGGCAGAACCCACATCCGCAGTGGTGATCTCTCCGGCTTCTACGTCCACGAGCGCAACCTGTGTCATGGGTTCACCTTCTTCGTTGTAATCACCGAGCATGACGTTTGAGTCCTCGGCTGGAAAGAGATTCCCGGTACGGGCATATTCTGGCCCCGCGTCAATCTTCGTGAAGTCATCGCCGTCCCACACCAAGGCGCCGTCCTCACAGCCGACGGCAATCACGCCATCGGGACCCGTCGCTTCCCCGTGCACGCCGGGGCAGTTTTCGTCACGTGCGATCTCTTCTCCCTCCGAATCGAGGACTCGTGCGCCAAATCGGTCATCCGCGTTGCCAAGGGTCTCGAATCGAGAGTCATCCTCAAAGGCCACCGCGACGCCATGGTGTGCCTCTTGAGTCTCGGCAACCTCGGTCTCAAATTCCACTTGGGGATCGAGATCAGCTAAGTCGAACGTATGCACTTCTCCATTCCCGTCGAAGAAGAGTGCTCCCTTGCCCTCATGTGCAACAACGTGGCCCGGTTCCGGACCTTCAACCGTGATGTCGGTGAGCAGCGGATCCATTGTGTAGTAATGACTGTGATCGCCGTGCGCCATGGCCCAGGTACCGGTATCCAACAGCCGGAAACCGTTTCCGTCGGTCAGGAACATATACCGACCATCACCAGCCGGATTGAGACGCAAAAAGCCCTCCGCTTCGAAGTCGTCCTCTACCTCGAGCGTTTCGCCGTTGAGCACAGCAACCCCACCGTCATACGTGATGCCCAATCGCGGCTGCGGCGAACTCACCTCCACACTTACTCGACCACCAGTGTCTTCTGAGTGATCTGTATGTGCCTCATCGTCAGCATGCTCGTCATGCCCTTCATCCTGCCCAGCCGAGGATTGGCCGCAAGCGGTGACGGTCAGCAGCATTGTCAGCGATAGCGCCACCATGCTGGGTGCGGTAGTTTTCTGTTGTTTCATGCAAGTAGTCCTTCTTTTCCAGGTTGTCGAGTGACACAAGCTGAGAACCATTCACCAGCTCAGCAGCTTTCTACCTACAGAACGTTATAGCTAATGCAACTCATTTGCAATAAGAAATGAGAAAAATCTTCGACTATTTACCTACACTGTTCACCCTGTCGGTGGTACAACCGTGCCGAGTTCTTTGCGCCACCACCACTGACCGGTCTCGCGTCGTTCGGCTGACGTCACGTAGCGATACTCGAAAATTTTGACGCGGATGAGCACGGGCGCCTCGCCATCGAATGGATCTTCACGCAGCAACTTTCGGATCGCTGGATCGCCGTCTAAGAGCTTCTCCAGCAGTCGCTGAAACCAGGGCTGATTCGGCGAACCCAGCGCCAAAAACCACATCATCCAGTCCAACCGCAGATGGTACGGCGCGACCTGTTGTGGCCGCCGGTACACATCGCCAGGTTTGCCTTTGAACTCATAGGCGTGCCAGACACTTTCGGATGATGGATCGGTGCTGAGTGTGCCCTCGATGATGAGTTCCCGACGAACTTGCGTCATCGACCCAAACGCACCATAAGCATTGACAAGGTGCCACCGGTTGAAACTGGCATTCATCAACTGATTCGACAAGAACAGATTGCGCAACGGCTGCCAACTCAATCCACACAGCAGCACGAAGACGACCGCGGTCAGCACCAGCCACCAGGTGGATGATTGGACATCTACTTGGCCGCCAAGTACAGCAGCCACAGGTTCCCAACCCCAGGCTGGCCATCCACCACCGACCAAGGAGTGGAGGAACGAGTCACTGATGGCCGAGAACGCAATCAGAATGGTCAGCCAATTCAACCAGGCGTAATTCCCGGTGAACACCAGAACCAGTTGGCTGATGATAATGACACATGCCGCGATCGACGCCACCGGCTGCGGAAAGAACAGCAGCCATGGCATGACCAACTGGATCACATGACTACCGAGCGTCTCGGTCCGATGCCACCACTGTGGTTTCTGGTGCGCCCATCGACTCAGCGGATTCGGCATCGGCTGGGTCTGGTGGTGGTAATTCATTGCGGTGAAGTCCCGCCACGAATTGTCACCGCGCATCTTGATCATGCCCGCCCCGAACTCCACACGGAACACCGTCCAGCGCAAGAACAACAGGATCAAAAACGGCGGCGCGACCTCCGGGGCGCCGAGAAAGGCAACAACAAAGCCGACCTCAAGCAGCAGCGACTCCCAACCGAAGCCATAGTAGTACTGCCCTATGTTGACGATCGACAGGTACAGCCACCACATGAGCAAGAACACCGGGATAGTCGTCCAGGCCGGGCCCAGCTGCACGAGTCCGACCACCACCGAAAGACTCAGCGCCATGCCCACCAAACACACTGCCCGCAGTAGCCGGTCACTGTAGGGTGTGAATCGCCAGCGGAAGAGGCTCGGTGCAGCCCGCGAGCTCGTATGCTCGATATAGTCGGGCGCTGGTGAGAGACCACGTTCGCCGAGCAGAGCGGGAAACTGGTTGAAGGCTGCCAAGAACGCAGTGAAATAGAGAGCTGCAACGCCTCGCAGCAGAACTTCGCGCGCAATCGTGTAATCGGATGCTTCCAATAGCGGAAGCCAGGTGCCCCCGTCGATCGTCCCCACCTCCAATGTTTCCACGGCCTTGCAGCGAACTTTCCCTCACAACCCTAATTGGCTTCGGAACTAGCGACCACGATAGGCCGGTGGGTAGCTTCGCCAGCTATTTGGTGATCGGCACTGGCAGGTCGGCTGCACTACGATGAAACTGTCGCACTCTTGGAAAGGAAAACTATGCCAAATGTCTGGCTGATCCGGAACGATACCTTCAGTGAAGAGCTCGAAGGTGGTGGTTTCGTTTCGATCGGCTGGGATGGGACCAACAACCTTGATGTCGTTTCGCTAGAAGTCGAGGATCTGATCAAGGACCTCGCGCAGATACATCCAGAGAGTTCTGTCGGTTCGCAGCGCACTTGGGCCCACACGCTGCGACGTTTCTACAATGAAGTCGAAGAGGGTGACGTCCTTGTCGGTCCCTATAACGAAGGGAAGTTCCTTCGGATCGGTGTCGTGACCGGGAGCTATTACTACGTTGATGAAGCATCAACACACCGGCACCGGATGCCAGCCAAGTGGACGGTCACAGCGTTTCCGAAAACAGCACTGACGGAGTACGTCCAAGAGGGTTTGCGGAGCATATCGACTCTTTCTCGTATTCACCGTCAACCTGAGCTTTTCATAGAACTCGCAGCCAACCCAGACCAAGCGCGAGAACTGGAACGAGAAGCTGAAAATTCCCCATCGGCACAACAACAGACCCAGAGCGACATCTGGCTGGTGAGTGCCATGATCGGGAATGAAGATAAGACCGAAGAATTCGTCAAAGGTGGTTATTGGTCTCTCAGCGACGGGTTATCCGGTCTAGCCCTAGAGATGAAGCCCGGTGATCGTATCGCTATAAAATCGGGCGTCGTTCGAAGACTCGGTGACGTGCCGTTCGAAAATCATGGCATTCCCGTTTCATACATGACCATCAAAGCACGGGGACTCATCCGCAGTATCGAGAATGATAAGGTCCTGGTCGACTGGAGCCCGCATTTCAGTCAACGTGGCTGGTACTTTTTCACGGCTCAGCATCCAGTATGGCGTTTGAGCCCGGACAATCAGTGGGCACCACATCTTGAGAGGTTCATATTCGACGACGAGAACCAGGATTTGGAGGCATTTTTGAGTTCCGAATTCTGGCGCCGGTATAGAGATGAAGGCGAACGGCTTCGAGAACAGGCCAACGGAACCGAACGACCCGCTTCCTACCGGAGAGCCCAACCTTCCGCTGACAGAGTTTATGACGCCGTCGCCGATTGGAAAACAGCGCTCATTGAAGTGCCTTCGCTCTTCTTATCGCAACCCAGCTGCATGACACCAGCTGGGCCACGTCGACGAAGACCGCATCATCTCCAAGAGCTTCCGTGGCGACTGGCCCAAAACCGATATCCGCTACTGTACATGAACAACAAGGCTGCGAGGTCGCTAAACGCGTTCTCGCCGGCCTCTGCTACTCCCCGGAGTTCATCGCCAAAGTCACGGCCATCATAGATTATGCAGTTTCCAAGTAGAGCTAGCTCTGACGAATCTGATGAGAAACATTCACTTTTAGTTAGAGATTGCGCGGATAGGGACCGGAAATTGGTGATTGGTTCGGGCGTGTCGCACAGGACAGGCATGGGGAGCTCGCGTTTCGATGGAAGTGCAAA
>NZ_BAAGSP010000049.1:0-7669 GCF_054782375.1 Yaniella soli | reverse complement strand
AGCCTTAGGCTTCCGTAATCTCATGCATTACATCACCAGAGCACTGCTCGACACCGGCGGATTCAGACACCAACTACACTCATTTTTACGATGAGCCCCTTTAAGGATTTCCACCACTGCTCCGACGCCGTCGTGCCGCCCGACGCGCAGGTTGTCGCGCTGTGCGACGTCGTGAGTGAGCACGATTTTCGAGTTGTTCCCCATCCGGGACATGACCGTCAGCAGTACATTCTTTTCGAGTGACTGGGCTTCATCGACGATCACCCAGGCATCGTGCAAGCTGCGTCCACGGATATGCGTCAACGGCAGCACTTCAATGAGTCCACGTTCCATGACTTCGTCGAGCACATTCTCGCTCACCAGCGCGCCAAGCGTGTCATACACCGCCTGAGCCCAAGGGTTCATCTTCTCTTCTTCGCTGCCGGGCAGATAGCCGAGTTCTTGACCGCCGACGGCGTAGAGCGGTCTGAAGACGATGATTTTCTTGTGTTCGCGGCGCTCCAGTACCGCTTCCAGTCCAGCACACAGGGCGAGCGCAGATTTTCCGGTACCTGCGCGTCCGCCCATTGAGACGATGCCGATTTCGCGGTCCAGCAGCATGTCGATGGCGAGCCGTTGTTCTGCGGATCGGCCGTGCAGTCCAAAGACCGGCCGATCGCCACGGACGACCTCGACGTACTTGTGGGAGGTCGCATCGATTTTGACTCATCCCAGCGCCGAACCATTCCCGGATGAGATGACCAGCCCCGTGTTGGTGGGCAGGTCGGTGGCTTCATCGATGTCGATTCGTTCGCCGTCGTAGAGTTCGGAGATTTGTTCCTCGGTCGCATCAATATCGGCCAGACCGGTCCAGCCGGAGTCGGTGACCCACTCGTTGCGGTACTCGTCGGCGTCGAGCCCCATGGCTGAGGCTTTGACGCGCATCGGCAGATCTTTGGAGACCACGGTGACTGCTCGACCTTCGTCGGCGAAGCTCTTGGCAACGGCCAGGATGCGGGAGTCGTTGTCGCCCTGGCGGAATCCGGCGGGCAACACGGTTTCGGTGATGTGGTTCAGCTCGACCAGCAGGTGGCCGCCGTCGTCGTTGAGTGGAATCGGCTGGTTCAACGAGCCGTGGCGAAGCCTTAATGAGTCGAGCAAGCGCAGAGCCGATCTGGCGTAGTACCCCAGTTCAGCGTCGTGTCGCTTCTTTTCTAACTCGGATATGACGACGATCGGAATGATCACTTCGTGTTCTGCGAAGCGCAGCAGAGCTTTGGGATCCGACAGCAGAACGGACGTGTCGATCACATAGGACTTTTGCGCCACCGCGGAAGCGACCGCAGTCTCGAGATCCTCGGTGATGACAGTAGGTGAATTGAGCGTGGCCACAGTGACTCCAAACCAGGGACGAGAGCCGATCGATCTTCACATCAATCAGCCAGTCCGCACATCGATTCGCGGATGGTGGTCGGTCGGCCCGTAGCCTCGCGTGCGGCCAGGAACCGTACCGGCCCCTGGTGTCGTTCGACATAGACTCTTGGGCCTTCCGGTCAGTGTTCTGACACTTCTCAATCTAGAGGTATCGACCCATCTTCGGGGCCCTTGACACTCAACGGGAGGGTTACATTTCGATAAACAGTTGAAAGCCCAAGGTCCGCTTCGTAGGCGAGGGAAGCAAGCGTCGAAGCGAGCACAACTGTCTCTGGACGATTGTCTGGGCAGCAACATCCTTGGTAACGATGTCGCCGGTTTCCAAGGTAACCACGATACGCGCTAGTGTGAGCAACACATTTCGCTGGTCGCTCGAGTACTCCTCGAGTAGGTCGGAGTCGATGCGAGATTGCGGTACGATACCGGCCTCGAACTTCGTGCACAGCCACTCGCCGTATTGGAAATCTAACCGGGGCGTATCGGCCAGCGGGCGGACGTCATCGTGTACCAAGCTGGTGAGTTCTATCGGGCGACGATTGGCGGCCTCGGGGAAGGATTCTCCATGCCCCTTCCAGCCAGAAACGTTCAATAGCAGTGCCACGAGATTTGCTCGTTCACCATCGGTCAGTGATCGGCCCGTCACCATCAGCAGGTCAACGTCACTATCGGGCTGGAGTTGTCCCGTGGTCGCAGAGCCATAGAGGTAGACGCCGATGAGACCGCCGGGTGCAGCATCTTCCAAGTGACCCATGATTGGGGCGAGCTGTCCATTCATGGGCACAGTCAGGCGATATCTTTCCGCTCAGCAATCCGGCGAAGCCGATCAGCTTCTGCGGCAACACGATCTATGGCGTCTCTTAATGATGTCCCGCGCTCTTCGGCAAGTGCTGCGAGCACCCATCCTCGGATGAGTGCGCTGACCGGAATGTCGAGTTTCCCAGCCAATTGTTCGATTTCTAAGAATTCCTTCGCTGGCAATCGCACTGACTGAACGACGGATCGACCGCGCCGTTGACCCTGAACATCGTCAGGTAAAGGGAGGTCCTTAGTAGCTTCAGACTCAGCCTGAATAGCTTTGATTTCGTTTTTTGATATCCATGACTAACCCCTTCGATATCGACATCTATCATGGCAAGTGGAGGGCGATCCCAGCTACGTTCAGCTCCTGTCACGAGTCTATCAATTTCGGAAACTACAAAACTACTACGCTTCCCTTGCGAAGGCCCAACAGTCCGTTTCACGGTGGACGCTACACCTGCCCTGCGGTATGATATCTATTAAGTGATATCAGAAGGTGGTAATAATGGAACAGATTCTCATCCGTAGTTTACCCGCAGGAACTAAGACAGCATTACGTGCGCGAGCCAATAGTCATCATCGGTCCCTTGAAGCGGAGGCACGTGCGATCATCGCGGAAGCCCTTAACCGAGACCCCATAACGCTCACCGATCTACTCAGCATGGACGAGGGGGCCGACATTCATTTCGAACCCAAGCCGCTTGGCTTGAAAGCACGGACCCCGCAACTATGACGTACCTGCTAGATACAAACGTGGTGTCCGCATTGAGGATACGTGGCCGCAATCCAGCAGTCGAGGCCTGGGTAATGTCGATCCCGGTTAATGAGCTGTTCGTCTCGGCCCTGACAATTGCCGAAATCGAACGCGGCATCGTCGCCAAAGAGCGTGTGGACACCGCGCAAGGCACGATATTGCGCCGCTGGTTCGACGAGTATGTTCTCCCGGCATTCACGGAACGTATATTGCCCTTCGATTTAGCTTCTGCAAGAATTCTGGCAACTTTCCGTGTACCTGAGCATGCGCCATTCGATGATGCGTTGATAGCTGCAGTCGCACATGCCAACGAGATGGTCGTAGCAACGCGGAACACCAAACACTTCGAACCTCTCGGGGTTCGTTGCCAAAACCCCTGGGACCAACCCACATAGTTAGCTCTGGTCGTAGTAGAAAGCAGAGGCCAGTTTGGACAGGTGTTGTGGGTCTTGGGCACCACACATTTCGCGAGCCGAGTGCATGGACAACAGTCCGATACCGGCGTCAATGGTTTCAATACCCAACCGCGTTGCCGAAATGGGCCCGATCGTTGAGCCGGAGGGTTGATTGTTATTCGACACGAAGACCTGGTGCGGGACGCCGGCGCGCTCAGCCCAGCGGTTGAATTTGGCAGCACCGCGACCATCAGATAGGTAACGCTGGGTGGCATTAACCTTCAAAATTGGCCCGGCATTGGGTTGTGGTCGGTGATCGGCATCGTGGCGTTCGGTGTAGTTCGGGTGTACCAGGTGCCCGCCATCAGCAGACAACAGGATCGAGTGGGCGATGATGGTGCGGTGCAGGTGACCCGGCATGTTCTGGGCGGACAGAATGCGGGTCAGCATTTCTTCCAGCAGTGGCCCGCCCGCACCGGTGCGGGTTTCGGAGCCGACTTCCTCGTGGTCGAAGGCTGCCAGCATGGTGATTTTGTCTGACTCGGTTTCCAGCATGGCGCGTAGTCCGGCGTGGACGGAGACCAAGTTATCCAGGCGCGGCGCGGCAAAGAAGTCCTCGTTGATGCCGAAAGTGGCAGGCGGTTGGGTATCGGTCAGTAGCAGATCGAAACCGGTGACCTCTGCTGGGTCGACGCCGGTGTGCTTAGCGATTTCGTCGATAATGTTGGCCTCGCCCCCAGCCCCGACTATGGGGACCAAATGGTGTTGACGGTCCAGTTTCAGGCCGTCGTTCACGCTGCGGTCCAGGTGAATAGCCAGCTGCGGGATGCGCGCCATCGCCGGGGTATGGACCAAGTGCTCGCCATGCTCGGTGATCAACCGTCCCGCAAAGCCTAGATCGCGATCGAGCCAAGAGTTTGCGAGTACACCGCCGTAGACTTCGACGCCGACTCGGTTGTAGCCGGCAGAGGTGTTGTTGGGCATGGGTTTCACACGAAACGTTGGCGAATCGGTGTGCGCCCCGACGATGCGGAACGTTGGGTGCTCGGGCAGGTTTTCAGGCACATGCCAGACGATGACGGCACCGTCGCGAACCAACACATACCCACCGGGTTCCGTCGGAAAGTCGTCGACTGTATCGTGCACCACGGTGAACCCGGCTTCGGCTGCACGGGCGGCAACCTGGGCGGTCACATGGTACGGGGTCGGGGACGTGTGAATGAACTCGGCAAGGTCGTCAAGGTAAGGAGTCATGCTTCGAGTCTAATCTCCTCTCTGTGTCCACATGCCGTATACCTGTAAACAGTTAGGAAAGCGATCGCCGCAGCACAAACTTATCCTCGGCGCCATCAAATTCGGCGCCGATGGGATCGTCATCGGGCAGCATCGGATGGCTGGTTTCGCTCAGCGTGGTGCGCACCGGATCATTGACGGGGTCATACATGTCGACGATCACGCGGATCGTCAGGTAGATCAACACGGTGACATGCAGGGCGACGGCGGCCAGGTAGAGGTTCTCGTCCAACTGATGTTGACTGTCGTAGCCGGAGGTTTGACTCGCAAGATGTCCCCAGATCGCCCAGAAGTGCAGCAGCTCTGCGACGGAAAAGATCAAAAAGTCGCGCCAGTTTGGTAGAGCCAGGACGAGCAATGGGATGATCCACAGCACGAATTGGGGCGAGTAGACCTTATTGACCAGGATGAATGCGGCCACGATGAGGAACAGCAACTGTGCTAGTCGCGGTCGATGTTTGGTCGTGAGCCCGATGACGGCGATGGCCGCGCACGCGATGAAGAAGGACCAGAAGGCATAACCGGAGAGCTGTTCGCCGCTGATCGTGTTGCCGGTTGCGGTGCCGTAGGCCTGCCAGATCGAGGACCAGCCGGGCTCGCGCTCGGAGGAGTATTCATAGAAGACCGCCCAGGCCGCCGGGTTGAACAGCATCATCGGGAGATTGACGGCAAGCCAGGCGATGGCTGCACCGGCGGTGGTGAGCAGCAGCGGGTAGTAGCGTCCGCTGCGAATCGCCAGCACGGCGATGGCGCCCAAGAGAAAGAGGGGAAAAAGTTTGACGGCGGTGCCCAGCCCAATGAGCACGCCGGCCCACCCATAGCGGTGTTTGGCAAACGCCCACATGGCCGCGACCATGAACGCCACCGCCCACATGTCCCAGTTAATAAAGCCTGCGAAGATGATGCCGGGCGCGACCGCAACCATGGCGGCGTCCCAATACCTGATGCCGGCCAGTTTAGCGACCATCACGGTGACGAAGATCCACAGCGCGATCACTGCCACGAAGTTCAGGTCATAGAAGACCAGGTTGGAACCGACCTCGATGCCCAGGCTCTCCGATATATTGGTCAGCCCGTGAGCCAGCAACGCAATGATCGTGACGACGACAGCGATGAGGATCGGGTACTCAAATGAGCTGTCGAACCGGAACGCGGCCCACGGGTCCCCGGCTAAACCGCGAGACGTCCACAGGCCCGTCCAATCCGAGTAGCATCCCGCGAAATACACTTCAGGTGCGCCCCAGCCGCCAATTCTGCACGGGCTTTTCAACACGGCGGCAATGACCGCGGCGACGGCGACCAGCAGGATCAGCACACGGCCCGGCGTGAAGAAGGTTTTGATGCGCCCGGGCGCAGTGTGTTGGCCTCGAGGCGGGATGCGGCTGTGACCAGAATTTGCGGTGGCACTTCGTGGATCGTGCGCTATTAACTCGTCCTGTTCACTCGCCATGAGCAAAAGTCTACCGACCTGGCCGGTTAAACCGCATCACGTGTACAGCGCGTGAGTTGAATTGTCGTACAATACGAAGAATCCCTAGCCTTAACCTCATAGACTCACCGCAAGGAGTTTCGTGCTGTCCAACCAAAAAGTTCGCGTGGCAATCGCCGGTCTGGGCAACTGCGCTACCTCACTGATCGAGGGTGTTGAATACTATAAAAACGCCTCGGCTCAAGACACCGTACCGGGTCTGATGCACGTGCAGTTCGGCGACTATCATGTCTCCGATCTCGAATTCGTCACCGCCTTTGATGTCGATGCCAAGAAAGTTGGCCGCGACATTTCTGATGCGATGCGAGCCTCCGAAAACAACACCATCAAACTCACCGATGTACCCGAAACCGGTGTCAAGGTGCTGCGCGGGCCCACCCTCGATGGACTGGGCAAGTACTACCGCGAAATGATCGACGAATCGGATGCCGAACCCGTCGACGTCGTCCAGCAACTCAAGGACGACAACATCGATGTGCTGGTCTCCTACCTTCCGGTGGGTTCCGAACAGGCTGCCAAACACTACGCGCAAGCGGCCATCGATGCCGGGGTGGCCTTCGTCAACGCGCTGCCGGTATTCATTGCCTCCGATGAGACCTGGGCACAGAAGTTCACCGACGCCGGAGTGCCTATTATTGGTGACGACATCAAATCCCAGATCGGCGCGACCATCACCCACCGCGCTCTGGCCGCGCTCTTCGAGGCCCGTGGCGTGACCGTGGACCGCACCTACCAGCTCAACGTTGGTGGCAACATGGACTTTAAGAACATGTTGGAACGCGAGCGCCTGGAATCCAAGAAGATTTCCAAAACCCAGGCCGTGACCTCGAATTTGAAGGCCGAACTGTCTGCCGATGACGTTCACATCGGGCCCTCGGACTATGTGTCCTGGTTGGACGACCGCAAGTGGGCCTTCGTTCGGTTGGAAGGCCGCAACTTCGGCGACGCTCCCGTATCGCTGGAGTACAAACTGGAAGTGTGGGATGCCCCGAACTCTGCCGGTGTCATTATCGATGCGATTCGTGCGGCCAAGATTGCTCTGGACCGCAACGTCGGCGGACCGATCCTGTCCGCGTCGAGCTACTTCATGAAGTCGCCGCCAATTCAGCACAACGACGACCAGGCCCACGAGCTCGTCGAAGCCTTCATCGCAGGCGACATCGAGCGCTAACGTTCATGGTGTCCAGCGCATCCCTAGGTCACGGGCGCCGAGGTTGCGCCCCTTGATGTCGGTGGTGCGTTGTCAGGTAGTTTCAGCAGACCTCGCTTAAACTGACTGCAGCCACGTTGGATCGCTTCAATGAACTTTCTGCTACCACTAGTCCGCTGCAATGTAATGACTACAATACGCACGACCTTGAACTTAGCGTAAGGTTCAAGTGTTATCACTCACGGCCCGCCCTAGCTGCACTCATGGTTGGCAACCCACGTAAGAGATTGCGCGGATAGGGGCTTATCGGCGCTTACCGGAAATCGTAAGGCTTGACGGTGCGGGTGTCCCACCGGTAGCGGAGTCTGGCTTCGTGG
>NZ_BAAGSP010000048.1:0-7807 GCF_054782375.1 Yaniella soli | reverse complement strand
AGCCTTAGGCTTCCGTAATCTCATGCATTACATCACCAGAGCACTGCTCGACACCGGCGGATTCAGACACCAACTACACTCATTTTTACGATGAGCCACATAAGCCTGCGCTCCGGCACCAATCGCCAGGAATTGTTTTTCTGCAGCAGATTTTGGCATGATGCTGCGTTGTTGCGGGCCGGTGGCTGTGGTGAGCGGGAAATGCGCATCGTCCATGATGATGTCGCCTCGAGCACCCAGCTGGTGGTTGGCAATATGGCGGGTGATGCGGCTGAATACGAGGCTTCAGAATGGGCGTAGCCGCGGGAAGAGCCTTCGACTAACCGTCCTGGCAATCTATCTGACCTAGAACCTGTCGCCCCCTATCATCAGCCACACGAGGTAGGGCATAAAGAGGCCTGGTCACCGCGGCCACCCCGGGACAACCACGATATACAATCTAAGTGGTCGGAGCGATTCGTCGAACCTTTCCCGAAGCGGTTCGCGCCAAACGGTCTACCCGGTGCCACTGCACAGGTCGTGCGGCTTTCGGTAACCGCGAGCGCACCCACTTGCGCAACTGAGCGATCTCGGCTGTACCCTCAAACCATGAAACAACCCGATGCCCCAGCACTGAATCAGGTTGACCTAGCACCAGACTGGCTCGGACTTCGTCATGCTGGTTGATCACGGTTTCGACATCGCTCGGAATGACGGTGGCTCCGGCCGTAATGATCGCGCCATCAGTGCGGCCAAGAAATTCCAGTACCCCCTCGTGTTCGGTAACCCGATCTCCCACGGTGGTGAAGTCAACCTCATCGATACGTTTGCACGGCAGGCTACCGCCGATAACTGCTAGGGCAACCTGCGGACTCGAGACCCACAGCTGGCCGTCAATGACCGTGGTGGAAACCCCCGGGAAGGGACACATGCCGTTGCCGAGGTCCCAGGCAACAAGGCTCAGTTCGGTAGCGCCGACATAGCAGATAACGCGTAGCCCAGCAGCGTTTGCACGTTTCTTGAGCTGGTCCGAGAGGCGGTCGCCGCCGACCAACACCGTGTGGATGGATGATTGTCCGCCGTCGATCAAGTCGACAAGTCGTTCCAACCAGATTGGTGTCAGATGGGCGACTTGAGTGCGAGCTATACCAGGATCTTCTTTTGTCGGTATGACGAGTTCAAGCTCTGAATCATGGGCCCAAGCGGCGGTGAATAATGCCATAGAAGAGACCTGGTGTACTGGCATCCAGAGTCCATCACCCAGTTCTAGGCCTAGCTGCCTGTCTAATTCTGGAAAGGCTACCCGCCAGCTTTCAGCACTGCGCACCACGATCTTTGGTTCGCCTGTGGTCCCGGAGGTCAGGGCCGCCCAGGCAGCCGTCTCGGGCAGTGCGGTGTTCAGCGTCTCGGAGCTGATGGGCGCTGCTGGATCAATGATAAGCGGCACTGCCCCGGCTGCTTGTATTTCTAGGGCCCGAGCTAACGCGGTTGCGGCATCGGCACTCTTAATGGCTGACAGCTGCGGCACGTTGTTGTTCTTTCTCAAAAGCTCGTGGATAGGCGCGGTACAGTCCCATGGTTATCAGTGTAGCGACCACCATTTTGGTCAGGTCACCGGGAAGGAATGCCAGCGATATGATCACCGTTTCGCCAATGCTCAGTTCCGTTAACCAGGCCTGCCCCGGTATACCAAGAAGGTAAACGGCAAAGATGCCACCTATCAGGCATCCCAGGGCGACCCGCCACCAAGTTGGACGGCTTCCGACGATCAGGCCGATCACAATGGGGGCCACAACATAGCCCATGAGATACCCCGCCGTTGGAGAAACAAAGACACCGATGCCGCCTCGTCCCCCGGCAAGTAATGGAAGACCGATGGCCACGCCCAGCATCAGCAATCCCATGGATGCGGCACCACGCCACGGCCCAAGCACCGCACCAGCCAGCATGATTCCCAATGACTGCAGAGTAATGGGCACCCCGCCGGCCACGGTGATAGAACCGACTAAACCCATTGCAGCAGTTAGTGCAGCAAACACCGCAATACGGGCTATATCTCGAGCAGACATGGCTACTCCTCTGACATTCAAAACGAAACGGTTGAACACGGTTCATTGAACGGTGTTCAGTGTAGCTTGAACCGGCATGCGGTGTCACCTTCGGCACCGGCCAGTCGCCTTGGGCACGGGAAGAGCATTGTGACGCAAACCAAATGAAAGTTCTTTATTTGCTAACATCAATTATTGATCATGCTTCAACGAGGTGTTGAGCAGAGCCCTTCAGATGCCCTCCTGTTCAGGACGGACCTGCTCTGATCCGCCATTTCGCCGGTGTTGAGACTGCGCAAACTGCGCCCAGAATGTCACCATCAGGCTGACCGGCATGACGAACCCTAGAAAGGATAAGGATACTGTGACAGATCAACGTATTGCGATCATCGGAGCAGGCCCCAGCGGTCTAGCAGCATTACGAGCATTCGAATCGGCAGAACGCGCCGGTACCGAAATCCCTGAGATTGTCTGCTACGAAAAACAAGACGACTGGGGTGGCCAGTGGAATTACTCCTGGCGCACCGGTATTGACCAATATGGCGAATCAGTGCACTCGTCAATGTACCGCAACCTGTGGTCAAACGCACCCAAAGAAGCGCTAGAATTCGCTGAGTACACCTTTGATGAACACTTTGGGCGTCCCATATCGTCTTACCCACCCCGCGAAGTACTCTGGGACTACATCGATGGACGTTTGCGCTCCAGCAACGCCAAAGACAAAGTACAGTTTGCTACCGCTGTCCGGTGGGTGCAGTACCACCGGGACACCGACACATTCACCGTCACGGTAGAAGACCTCAAAACCCAGACGACCACGTCCTCAGAATTTAATCAGATCATCGTGGCCACCGGGCACTTTTCCCATCCGAACGTACCAGGTTTTGCGGGTATCGAAACATTCCCCGGCGTTGTCGAGCACGCACACGATTTCCGCGGTGCCGAAAAATTTGCGGACAAGCGCGTCCTGATGATCGGTGCGTCCTACTCTGCCGAAGATATTGGCGTACAAGCCTACAAGATGGGCGCAAGAAGCGTGACGCTGAGCTACCGCAGCAAAGCAATCGGCCACGTCTGGCCCCAGGGCATGGAAGAACTGCCACTGGTTGAACGCTTCGACGGCAGCCAGGCGCACTTTGTCAATGGCGAAGTCCGCGAATTTGATGCGGTCGTCCTGTGCACCGGATACTTGCACAAGTACCCATTTTTGCCCAGTGACCTGAGCATCCATTCCTCCAATAACGTCTACCCGCAAGGTCTCTACCGCGGGGTTACCTGGCAAAACAACCCCAAACTGCACTACCTGGGCGCCCAGGATCAATGGTTTACCTTCAACATGTTTGACGCCCAGGCCTGGTATGTGCGCGACCTCATTTTGGGACGCGCTCCGCTGCCATCGGCTGATGAGCGCGCCGAAAGCATTGAACAATGGACGCAACGCTTCAAGGCCATTGCATCTGAAGCCGAAGAAATCCAGTTCCAGGCCGACTACATTCGCGACCTGATTGAACAAACCGACTACCCAATGTTCGACTTGGACTCTGTTGTTGAAATATTCCAGGCGTGGGTCAACGATAAGGTCGAAAACGTTTTGACCTACCGGGACAAACAACACCGCTCCGTGATGACCGGTACGCTTGCCGCTGCCCACCACACCCCATGGCTGCGGGAGCTCGACGATTCACTGCAACGGTACCTGTCCACCCCGCCGAAAGATGAGCTCGAAAAGTTGCTGGACCAGACAGAAACGGCCGCTTCAGCAAAAACAACGTAAGGCGTTCCAAATCCCATGATCACCTCGGCCTCCCGTCGCGCTCGTGGCGGGAGGCCGAGTTCTCATCCTGTGCGATCACCAATGTTGGTCAAGCCTTGGCATTGTCGCCGACCTCTCGGGCATGATTGGGTACCATAGAAAACTTTTAAGAAGGATTCACGGTCTGCAGCGGCCCCGAGAAAGAGCAGCGTACACATGTCGCACGAACCTACCGATCCCGACGACCACAAACCCGTGGCCAGCAATCACCCGGATAACCAAGAGGGGCGCGCCTTCCAAAGTCCCCGGATGTTCGAAAACAGCTGGGCCCTTTCGCTCTTTGGCACGGCCGTCGGCGCGGGGATCCTGTTTCTGCCAATCAACGCAGGTGCCGGTGGGTTATGGCCCCTGATCATCGCGACCCTGATCATCGGTCCGATGACTTTTCTTGCCCACCGCGGGTTATCCCGTTTCGTGGCTGCTTCACGGAATCCTGGGTCAGACATCACTGTTGTAGCACGGGGCCTGTTTGGAGAAGCCGCCGGACAAGTTGTCACGGTGCTATATTTTTTGGCGATATTCCCCATCGTGCTGATTTACGGGATTGCCATCACCAATACGGTCGACGACCTTTTAGTTCAACAACTCGGCTGGGGATCGCCGCCCCGGTGGCTCCTATCCGGGGTGCTTATTGCACTGATGATGTTGGTGATGATCCGCGGCCAGCGCCTGATGCTGGTGGTCATGCAGTGGTTGGTGTATCCGCTGATTGCAGCGCTTTTAGGTGTCACGCTCTTTCTGATTCCACAATGGGATCTGACCTTTGTCACCGAAACCACCGAGTCCTTCGGAGATATGGCCCAGGCGTTACTGCTGGTCATTCCGGTGCTGATTTTCGCGTTCAATTTCTCACCGGCGGTATCCCAATACACGTTGGCGATGCAGCGACGCTACGGTGACCAGGCCGATGCTCGCGGAAAGCATGTGCTGCGTCGGACCACAATCCTGCTGGTCATATTCACCATGGGCTTTGTGTGGTCCACGGTGCTGGCGTTGGGAGCAGACGGTCTGCAAGAAGCCCGCGAGGCGAACTTGCCAGTATTGTCCTACCTGGCGCAGGTCCTGGACACCCCGCTGATCGGGTATATCGGCCCGGCAGTGGCCATCGCCGCGATCGGTTCGTCATTCTTTGGCCACTATCTCGGTGCCGCCGAAGGTGCCGCAGGTATCGTACGATCGGTTTCCACAGCGGCCGGAAAGAAACCATCAGATAGGGCCGTCAACATCGGTGTGGCGATCTTTATTTTCTTGGCCACCTGGGGAGCTGCCATCCTGGACCTGGGCATCTTGGATATGATCGAAACCCTGGTCGGACCGGTCATTGCCATCGTGCTGTACTTGCTGCCGATGTATGCCATTCACCGTTTCGATGTGCTGAAACAGTATCGGGGCAAGGCATCCAATATTTTCGTGACCATCGCCGGGATCACCGCCGTGGCCTGCATTATCTACCGGATGTTCGTGGTCGGATTCTAATTCACAAACGGCACCAGACTGCTAACGAGACGCAGGTCGCGCACCATGTGCCCCGGTTCTTCGCCCCGCGGCATATCTTTGGCATCTTGTGGCTTGTCGAGATCCGCAACAAAATCTAGGCGTAGATTCTTGTAGCGAGCATCAAGAGCTGTGGCGGCGGGTTCGTACTCCTAGAACCATCCAGGCCGCACCACCTTTTGCGGTTGACGACTGGCGTGCACTCGGCACATCGCTTCCAGTCAGCTAAATGGGCAATGTTCTTCACTCCGGTACGGCCGTTCCTTAGCGCCCAAAACCTCTCCGGCCAGTACGAGCCACAACCCCAAAACGACGTCGAATCGGTACGCGGTAATCGCTCCCAAATGTAGTTGACATTTACTGAACACTGTTCAATTCTTGAACAGTGTTCAATATATTTTCTCAAATCGCCGAGCGTGCCTGCCAAGGTCAAGCTGCTAGCCGGGACGAAGCATTAACTATCCTGAATTCGTCGGATGACGACCTGATCGAGCTCGTTGCCGCCACCTCACGGGTGCGGCGAAAGTTTTTCAGTAACCTGGTCAAGATCAACTATCTTGTAAACCTCAAATCTGGGCTGTGCCCGGAAGACTGCGGATACTGCTCCCAGCGGTTAGGGTCAGACACAGATGTCCTGAAATACCCGTGGCTACCGAAGGCCGATGCCCAACGCCAGGCAGAATTTGGCCTGTCCGGCGGTGCCTCCAGAGTTTGTTTAGTTGCATCCGGTCGAGGACCATCAAACCGGGATGTTGGCAAAGTCTCGGATATGGTCACCTCGATCAAATCCAGCAACCCGGATGTGGAAGTTTGCGCATGCCTAGGGTTTTTAAAAGACGGCCAAGCTGAAACCCTCAAGACCGCCGGGGTGGATGCGTATAACCACAACCTCAACACGGCCGAATCACATTATCCAGAAATCTGCTCGACCCACACGTTTGCCGACCGGGTTGATACGGTCACTCGCGCACGAAATGCCGGGATGTCGCCGTGCTCTGGGCTGATCGTGGGTATGGGCGAAACACATGAGCAGGTCGTCGAGGCGATTGAATCGCTGCGAGCCGTCGACTCGGATTCAATTCCAGTGAACTTTCTGATCCCATTTGATGACACCCCGCTGGCCGGAACCTATGAGCTATCGCCGCATAAGGCCATGCGCATCCTATGCGCGATCCGGCTCATGTGCCCGGATCGTGAACTGCGCATCGCCGGTGGTCGAGAAATGCATCTCCGGAGCTGGCAGCCAGTCAGCCTGCACGTGGCCAATTCATTGTTCCTTGGTGACTACCTGACCGTGGAGGGCCAAACAGCCGAAGCTGATCTGGACATGATCGTCGACGGCGGCTTCCAGATCGTGGGCGCCGATGAACCCGCTGCAGCATTACGCGATCGCGTTCTGGCGCACCGCAACGCGCACCGGGCCGCCACCAGTCCCGGACCAGAACCACAAACTACACCGGAAGAACAGGCGGGCGATATTTCCCTGCCCTGTGGAAAGAAAACATCGGTCAGTGCCGCACCCGGAGGCAACCTCACCGTCCCAACAATCCGTCGCCGAGGAGCGGGCACACAGTATGAGCCCAACGCCTAAGTCCAGTTTGGTGCTGCCCGGATACCTGACTAGAACCCTTCTGTGAACAATAAACGAAATATCACCATCACCACAGCATCGCAACGGAAGAATCTGCTGAAACCCCTTCGGAAGCCAACGCTGAAGAACCTTCAGAAAACACCGCTGAGGAGCCGTCGGAAGACGCCGACTCCGATCCAAATACCGTCACCGGGACGCTCGACGGTGAGACCGAAGACATAACGTTTACTGATGCATACTGCTCCGGACCGTCAGGTGACCTTCGATGAGGTATCAGTATCTGGCGCAGTCATCGATGGCACCATGACTTGCACTTCATGGGACTAACGTCCAACTAGTCACCGAATGAGATCCTCGTTTTGTGCCTTATGCAAGCTCTAGGGCGCGCAACGAAGTTCCCGTGGCTGGCTGAGCGCCCCGTGAAGCTCTGCAGCGTGTCATGGTGATCGGTGAACTTTCGTTGTGCAATGGCTGCATGAAATGTATCTACGATGCTCAATGCGTGTTCAGTGCCAACACTACCTTCGGTGAGAGCAGCCACTACGGATTTCGACTCAGCGATGCAGTGCACGATTGAACGACCCGGGACCTCGCTCAGGGCTGCCGTCAGATCGTTATAGGTAAAAAGCCTCCGACGCCGTCAGCCCATACGTCTTAGCCAAGTGACCCTCCCCGTGCAGCACTTCTGCTGTGGCTTCCGCCAGGTGACTGCGTGGCCCACCAGTTCAGTGGCTGATCGTCGGTAGCTGACAGTAATACACCCGATGCGGCAGCAACCTCCAGTTTGAATCGTCCCTGGTTTGATGGAGGGTGTGCCAGATATCCCGGAAGGATAAGCTGATTGGACTATGGCCAATTATAAATACCCTCAAGAATTACGTG
>NZ_BAAGSP010000047.1:0-8876 GCF_054782375.1 Yaniella soli | reverse complement strand
GTCACTGTTACTGGATGGTCATCCGGGTGTTACCCGGTCGTCAGACCGCTGTTTCCCGAAGCCCAGACAGCTGTTACTAAATACACGCTCAGAACAGCTGTTGCCGAGGCTTTAATTTTCACACTCGAAGACGCTTCGAACAGACTACGTGGCCAAGGTCCGGAACGGCGCGACGCGGCCGAAGCTGGATTAGTCGATTTTTCGGGCGGGTATGCCAGATTGTTTCGTCAAGCGTGCGCTGCGGAAGCCGAGGACAGAGGGCTGTTGGCTGGTCGCTTGTCTGAGTTGAGCGACCAGGTGCGAGAGGCCAAATTGCGCGCTGCAGAAGAGAAACTGCGGTTGCAGCGAATGGAGCAATGGCACCAGCAAGTCGCCGATCTGGATATGTCAGATGGCAACGATGTTGTCTGGCCGACGAGGCCGTCGATCCTTCCGATTGCTGCACCTATCTTTTCCACGGTGTTTTCCGCGCAACAACGAACGCGCGTCTCCATGGGTGGCTTCGGTTCGGCGGTTTCCTCTGTCACGTCCGCCAATCCAGAGCACTTGCGTACCTATGTCGGACTCGCTCAGGCCTGTAACGCGATCATGGAAGACGAATATTCCAACCTCGAAGGGGCATTGGCTCGTTTCCGATCGTCATGCTCGTGGGCATCGCTCGCCGGTGTCAATGTTCTCGAAGGCTTTAGCCAACTCATTGAAGAGAACGATATGGATGGGCGTTGGGTCGAACAGATTGCCCAAGCATTCGAAGACGCCGGTGGCGGCGTATTATCGAATCTCAGCGTTGGTGTGGCTGTGCTGGGGAACCACCCGGCTGATTTTGCAGAGGTGCTCTTAAACGCCGACTTCACCATGGAACAGACCGCCGAGGCGTGGGATGCGTTCGTCGAGCACAACGATGATTCAATCGTTACTACGTTCGTTGAGCAGTACTCGTTCGAACTCGCAGCGCTGAACGGTATTCCGTTCCACGTGCAGCACTATGCCGGAAAGCATTCCTTAGAATATGCGTTGGGTCCGAAGGGCAACGAGTTCGCCGACGGGCCGCTATTGCAACGGCGTTTAGAACATGCCTACTCATCGCATGGGATTTCAACCAGGAGATATGTCGCTTGTAGAGTTTCAAACGGAACTCAGCCACGTTCGGTAAGCACTGAGTCGTGCGGAACGTGAAAATAGGGGGCAAGCAGTGCAGCTCGTCAGCTTCGGCAGCCACGACGGCGCCATGACTGCCGGTATCTCGATTGGCGACCTCGATAACGCATCGAGTGTAGGAGTGTTTACCTCCGGCATGGACTCAGGCGTTCATGGTCTATCGAATACCTTTGATGGCCTGTCACAGATCCAAGATGGTGATGCCGATATGGCCATGGTGACGTGGATTGGTTATAACTCACCAGGCATTCTCAACGTCAGTGGCCCGAGTCGAGCTGAGTCTGGAGCCGAAGAGCTCGCACCATTTTTGGAGAGTATTGAAACTCAAAATGCAGCGCGAGATCATTTCGTTGTCCTCGGCCATTCGTACGGCACCTATGTTGTTGCTGAAGCATTACAGCTGACGTCGGCTGATGTTGACACATTCGTCTCGATCGCATCGGCTGGTCTGGAATGGGGGACGACAACGGAGGATTTAGGAGTCGAGGATATCTACGCGACAGAAGCCGATGCTGACATTTGGGCTTTCACAGGAAGAATGGCCGGCATCAGGGTGGATCCCCGTAATCTTGAGAGCGTCGTGGAATTCTCTGCGGAACACACACCCGACGGTGAAACAGTGACTTCGCACTTTCTGACAGAAGACGATGGTGTCGGATATATGGACACCAATTCCAGTGCCTGGTTCACGATCAACCAAATCATGGAGGATGCACAGATTCGCGAAAAGGACGACGTGGAAACATCCATTTGGGATTCCATGCTGATGCCGTTGGGCGGTGGCCTTCGGTGAGAGGGAAAACAATGCTGGGCTGTGCAACCTTGCTCTGTGTCTTTTCCCTGACGGGCTGCGCGTGGGCGTCTGATGAAACAGGAGCTGGGCACGACGTCACGGCAAAAGATGAAGCTGGCGCATCACTCGATGAGGTGGAACAGATGGACTTAAAAGAGCAATATCAGGCAGCAGGGAAACGGTACGTGCAACTCAATGAGCTGTATGGGGAATTGCAGACCGAGATCTCTGATGATGCGTGGACAGATAACGGTGGCCGATCAGAGATCGTGCCGGGCCAGGGCAATTCACTGGGGCGAGCACCAGAGGGTGCTACCGGTGACAACAGTTACTTCTTCACCGTCTCCCGCTGGCAAGCTACCGACCAAGATGTCCGCGCGGTGGTAGGGGAGGTCGCAGCCTCCTGGCAAGAGCGGGGTTGGGAAGTCCAGGAACAAGGCAGCGAGGTCCATGTGGATATTCGTGTCACCGCCTTGACGCCGGATGGCTATTGGTTTGCCTTGGAAGAAGACACCAACAACCAGCGGTTCGTCCTGCGTGGTCAGTCTCCGGTGTACTGGGGTCCATTGGACGCGATTCAGGAAGCCATTGTCGAGCGTGCTGATGCCGAGGACGCCGCATCACAAGAGACTTGGGATACCACGGATCGCGACGATGAAACCGGGCAGGCTGATCGCCAACCCGGTGAACATCGCCCGTTTCCCGAGTGGAACGCGTTAGAGCACCACTCTCCGGCGCCGACCTCGGAATCGCCGCAGGAATGGAAGACGCGCGACCAGTAGCATCAGCGTCGATGGATCGACTTATACGACAAGTAGGCGGTGAGACCTTCTGGACCGTATTCGACGCCGAGGCCGGAATCGTTGCGACCACCAAACGGCGCGGCGTGGTTTGAGGCGAAAAAGTTGATGCCCACGCTGCCTGTATCCACGGCATCGGCGACGTTCAAAGCTGCGTCCTGGTCGCTACCAAAGACGATGCCGCCCAGCCCGAATTCGGTGTTATTCGCCAGGCTGATCGCTTCATCAATATCGGAGTATTTGAGAATCGTGATGACGGGTCCAAAGATTTCTTCACGAGCTACCCGCATGTCTGGTGTGACGTCCGCGAGCACCGTGGGCTGGATAAATAAACCATCTGCCAGTTCGCCGGTCAATTGAACGGTGCCACCACCGGTGGTCACACGCGCACCTTCTTGCTTCGCGGAGTCTAGATGCTCAAGCACTGAATTGTATTGCGAGAGGTTGGCCGATGGACCAAACACCGTGGCTGGATCCAACGGATCGCCTTGCGGTGCAGCAGCGATCGTCTCGGTCACCATGTCCACAATTTCGTCATACCGCGAGGCAGGAGCAAGAATTCGGGTGGAGATGTAACAGGTTTGTCCAGTGTTTCGCATGCAGGACCGGATCAGCTTGCCCGACATTTCATCCAAGTCAGCATCTTCCATGACGATGGCGCTGGATTTGCCACCCAGTTCTAGCGTGACGGGTCGCAGTAGTTCACCACAGGCAGCAGCGATGTGTCGGCCAACGGGTGTTGAACCGGTGAATGCGACCTTGGCGACTTTTGGATGGCGCACCATCAGGTCACCCATTCGTCCTGGCCCGGTTACTAGATTGACCACTCCAGCAGGAACGCCGGCAGCCGCAACGGCGTCGACGATGATGCGGAACGACAACGGTGTTGGCGAGGCGGGTTTCATGACAACGGTACAGCCGGCCAGCAGGGCGGGCGCCAGCTTGGTGACCATGAGGTTGATCGGGAAGTTCCAGGGCGCAATGAGTGCACACACACCGATCGGGTCCTTACGAACCATGGATTCGCCGGTACCCGATGGAAATGGTCGAACGTCGTCGGCTTCGAGCTTGGGAGCCAGGGTGGCGAAGTAACGGAAAATGCTGGCAGCATTCGCGGCAGCACCGGAGATCTCAGCAACGGGTGAACCGTTTTCTAGAGTGTTGGTCAGCGACAGTTCTGTCGTGCGTGCTTCGATTTCATCTGCGATGCGAAGCAACGTCTCGGCCCGTTGCGTGGGTGTGGTGTCGGCCCACGGACCGGTGGTAAATGCAGCATGGGCGGCTTCGACGGCAGCGTTGACATCGTCCTGGTTGCCGACGGGCACCGAACCCCACACGGTGTTGGTCGCGGGGTCGGTCACGTCGATGGTGTCGTGGCCGTGGCTTTGCTGCCAGGCGCCGTCAATGAAGTGCGTGGTGACATGACGATAGGGGATATCGAGTGCATCGCGGGTCAGCTTGGTGGTGGTCTCAGTGGTCATCGCAGCACCGCCGTTTTCAGGAGGTCCCGAGAGCGCTTCAGGTCAGCGTGTGCCATCTCGATGGCCGCCTCGGTAATCAATTCCGGGATGATTTCGTTTTCGAGTCGATCGGTGTAGTAATCAGGGGTTTGTCCAAACCAACCCGAGGCCAGGGCAATACCGACGCGATCGAAGCGCCAGGAGCGATCGGCGTCGCGCATTAGAGCGTCTTCGATGCTGTGGGCTTCTTGCCGGGTATCGTGCCCGTCAATGATGGCAGTAACTTTTTCGATGAATTCATCGGAGTAGCCGAGGCCGGGCAGGACGCGTTTGGCGACCTCGCAGCCTTGGAGCTCGTGTTCGAAGCGGATGTCGGATTTGCGCCAGTCGCCGCGGAAGCCCTCGGAGATGATGCGTTCTTCATCGACTTGGGCCCAGCCGGTGTCATGCAGCAGGGTCGTCACCAGGACGAGCTCGCGATCGGCCTGGGGGTAGGCGTCGCAGAGTCGTCGGGCGTAGGCGACGGAGCGTGTCAAATCAAATGAGACGCGTCAAGCGTTTTGCAGTTGGCTAGTTTGGGCTCGTTTGGCGGGGTCGTTGATAGTAGCTTTGTCAGGGAGTTTCGGCGGAATTGGTCGGCGGTTAAAACGTTCCGGGTGGGCTGCGTAGGCGGCATCCAGCACGACTTGTCGTTGATCGCGAATTTCGTGTGCGGTGCCGTAATGCACGCTGGCTGGGGTATGTAATCCGATGCCGCTGTGGCGGTGTTCGTGGTTGTACCAGTCAGTGAATTGTGCCATCCAGGCCCGGGCTTCACCAATGCTGGCGAAGCGTTCCGGGTAGTCAGGCGTGTATTTCATGGTTTTGAATTGCGACTCAGAAAACGGGTTGTCATTGCTGGTTCGAGGACGATTATGTGACCGGGTGACGTCCAGATCCACCAGCAGCGAGGCCAGGGGTTTCGAGGTCATGGCTGCCCCGCCATCAGCGTGCAACCAGTGTGGCGCCGAGCCTTGTTCGGTGACGGCTTCGGCCACCAGGTCAGCTGCCAGGGTGCCATCTTCAATGGATTCGATGCGCCACGCGACCACACACCGAGAGAAAATATCTAACACCACATAGGCGTGATACCAGATCCCTTTGGTAGGACCCCGCATTTTTGTGATGTCCCAGGCTATATGCCGACATCGGCATATTACGTGTTATGCCGAGGTTTGGGTTATGCCGATATTGGTGACAAAACCGCGAGATTGTGCGGGTTTTGGGCATAAAGTATCGGCATAATCATAGTGACTTCAGGAACGCGATGACAGTGTCGGTTGGTTGGTAACGGCCCGGTGCGCCAGCCGTGGACGGTGTGATTTTCGCGATGGCTTCTTCCTTCATGGTCATATCGGTATGAACATAGATATTGGTTGTCGAGATCTGTTCGTGGCCCAGCCACAGTGCGATGACGGTGGTGTCAACACCGGCTTGCAGGAGTCTCATTGCAGCGGTGTGTCGTAGTGTGTGAGCAGAAATGCGCTTGCCTTTCAACGAGGGGCATGAGGTTGTAGCGTTCTTGACTGCGACACGGATTCGTTGTTCGATGGCGTCCCTGCTGAGCCCTGTGCCGGTTGTGGTGGTAAACAACGGCGCCTCCGGTGGACCTCCATGTTCATGGATCCAGGCTTCCAGCACGCTGACGACGTGTGGAAGCAACGGGGTCCGGCGTTCCTTACGTCCCTTGCCAACGCAGTGTACGTGTGGGCCGGTGCCAGTGTGGATATCAGCAACGGTCAGGTCCAGCAGTTCGCTGACGCGTAGCCCGGTCTGGATTGCCAGGCTAAAGATGGCATGATCGCGTCGGCCGGTTCTGGTGGCTTGGTTGCAAGCCGCCAGCAGTGCATCGGCTTCCTCCTGGCCGAGCCAGGAGACGATGTTGCGTTGGATTCTTACGGTCGGGATGGCAAGCACGCGTTGGATTACAGCCGCGTGTTCGGGATGGTGCAGCGCGGCGTAGCCAAATAGCGAATGGATTGCGGCCAGGCGGGCGTTGCGGGTGCGGATGCTGTTCTTTCGAATGGTTTCCAGATAGGTCAGGAAGCCCGTGATGGCGGTGACATCCAGGTCACTGATCGCCAAATCCGAGGGGGATTTACCCGTCTGGTCTTGAACGTGGCCAAGCAGCAGCTTGAACGTATCCCGGTAGGAGGCGATCGTGTTGGGACTGGCCTGGCGCTGGGTCATCAGACGATCCGTGAAGAAGGACTGCAGTAGCGGGGCAAGGGATGTCATGACCGCACCTGCCGATGGGGATCGGCAGCATTCAACCGATCAGCGGCGTAGGCCAACAGCTCGGGGACCGCAGACAGATACCAATAAGTATTGGCAGGATCATTATGTCCCAGATAGGTTGATAACGCTGGCATCATGGCGGCCACGTCTTCACCATTGCGATACCAGCCCAACAACGTCTTGACACTGAAGGCGTGGCGCAGGTCATGCATTCTGGGATACTGCCGGTGGGTGTGTATCCCCGCGGCCGTGGTGGCCTGGAGAAAAGCCTTCCGAGCGTTGGCATAGGGCAATTTGTCTCCATCACGATTAATGAAAAACGGAGCACTGCTCGGCTGCTTATATGATTCGTGGGTCGTACGCCATGCTGAGTAGCGCTGTAGAGCGGCGGTGGCACTTGCATGCAGCGGCACCAGCCGTGAGTGGCGGAATTTGCCGCTGCTGACCACTAACATCCCGGTGTTCAAGTCAACATCATCACGCTGCAACCCCAGAGCTTCACCGATTCTCAGACCGGTGGAGGCCAGTAACCCGAATAGGGTGGGATAGGTATGTGCCCGAATCCCGCGGGCTAGTTGCCCTGCGGCGTTGACCAGTGCTGCTATTTCGATTTCCGTGTAAATATATGGTGCCACACGCTGGTGCTGGTATTCGAAGATTCCATGCGGTGGGACCTGATGTGCAGAATCCAACGCATGCATATAAGTAGCAAATCCCTTGACGGCCCGCAACCTTCTGGCAGCCCTAGCGGTTGGATGACCGGGCACTTCAGCCGGGATTTGAGCCCACGCCGTAGCATGAGCAGTGGTCAGGACCTGGACGTCATCAGCAAGCAGCTGGGTAGTGTATTGGCCCAGTAAATGCTCATCCCACGCCAGGATCGCTCCCAGCTGGCGACGTAACCGCAGGTAGTCGGCTGCGTGTTGTTTCCACTGTCTCATGACAGGCCTCCTTCTGCTGGCCAGGGCTGGGCTATGGTGCGTAATCTGGTGACGTCAACGCGGGCATAGTTAGCTGTGGTGACCGGGTCATCGTGACGCAGTACTTGCCCGATGGCGGCCAAAGAGATGTCGGCGTTGATCATGGATTCGGCCAATGAGCGGCGCAACCGGTGTGGACTAAACGGTTCCAGTCCCGCGCGTTGGCAGGCCCGGGTCACAATCGCCCACACCGCCGGAGAGCTCAGCCGACGCCACGGTGCTTTGACGGTGCAAAACACCTCATGTTGTTGCAGCATCCTGGGGCGAATATGCAAATAATCGACTAACGCTTCACCCAGCTCGGCAGAGACTGGCAACCGCTCGTCTTTGGCCCCTTTTCCACGAATCAGGACTTCTGCGGTGTGCCAGTCAAGATCTTCTAATCGAAGTCCTGCGACTTCACCAGCTCGGATGCCCAATCGAGCCAGCAACAGCAGTATCGCGTAATCGCGTTTCCCCGTCGGATCATGGCGATCACATGCCTCGAGTAAACGTTGGATTTGGTTGGCATCGACGCCGACTGGCAGCAAAGAAGGCTGCGGCAACCGCACCACCAGAGTCGCGCCGGTCAAGTCACGATCGAGATCACCGGTCAGCAAGCAATACCGCAAAAACGAACGCAGCACATAACCAAACTTCTTCACCGATACAGGTTGCCGGCCGTTTCCCTCATCAAGTAACGCCTGGGTGACCTCGGCTGCGGTCAGTGCACCAATACCCCCGCCCGGCGTATATCCGTTGAGAAACCGCCGTATTCGTGAGACCTGTGCCTGCACAGAAATTTCTTGAAGCCGTCGTTCAGTCCGTAGATACTGTTCAAAACGGGTCAAGACCGGTGGATCTTGCACTGGCCGTGGCAAAGCGGTCTGAGCCGCGATGGCTCCCGTGGCCGCAAGCCAACGCACCAGCGGCTGCAGCGCCCGGGGAGAAACAAACGCCGTATATGACCTACGTCGCTCCTCAAAGAACTCCTCGATGAGTCCTACCGTCAGATTCGAAACACCCAGATTCCTGGTGTCAAGCCAGCGACTCACATGGGCCATCAACCGAACTTGGGCTGCTGCTGAATAAGGGGTGAACCCCAATCTGGACAGCTCGGTTTCGAATCCCGCAACGTATGCTTCCATCGGGCCAGTCACACGCACCCGGCTCAAATTGGCTATAACCACCATGGTTGGCTCTCCTTGTCTCCAAAATCAATGGAAGACAAGTCCAACACGGTTCAATGATTATGCCGATACTTTATGCCCAAAACCCGCACAATCTCGCGGTTTTGTCACCAATATCGGCATAACCCAAACCTCGGCATAACATGACCACACGATATTTGGTGCTTCTGCCACCAGTTCGGGAATCTTGCGTGGCGGATGAGTGGCTTGGCGCCGACGTTCTCCGCTTTGCCCTGCCG
>NZ_BAAGSP010000046.1:0-8961 GCF_054782375.1 Yaniella soli | reverse complement strand
TGCTCCGAGACGGCACTTTCTACCAAGACCCCACAGCCACAGTTACTGCAAAAAACTTCTCAGAAGCCGCTTGACAAAAACGATAGAGGCACCCCCCAGCAAAAATCGGTGCGTCCTCAGGCAATTTGTGCTGGACAACAACCACCGGGATCTCTGCCTGCTCAGCGGCATCCATGGCCTCGAGAATCCGGTTTAGGGACTCGTCGCGTGGCGGATACTGGATCTCCATTGGTCCCTCGAAGTACTCGCCCTGGACATCGCGTGCTTACACGTGGTTCGAACCCGCCTTGGAGCTGAAGCGGCAACTACGGTAGCTCGGCGTTTGGTTATTGCACCACACCGCGAAGGCGGCCAAGCCCAGTATATTGAGCGCCCCGTGGTTGACGACGCCATGCGTGACGGGCCGATCGGGGTCGCCATGGACTGGGCCATGCACCATCTCGGGGACACGCTGACCGTAGAGGTGCTCGCGGAGCAGGTGCAAATGAGCCCACGGAACTTCTCGCGGCGGTTCCGGGAGCATACCGGGGTCAGCCCGGCAAAATGGATTCTTGCGCGACGCCTCGGTGAGGCACGGCGCCTGTTGGAGACCACCGAGTTGTCGGTCAGTCAGGTGGCGCAAGCCTGTGGCTTCGCGAGTCCTGTGACGTTCCGCCAGAACTTTGTGCAGACCTACGGCACCACGCCCACCGCCTACCGGCACCAATTCACACAGCTCGAGGGATCTTCCCGTTTCTGATCTTGTGCATTCGCCAGTCGTCCGTGACTCGCTTCATTAGACTGTGCCAAGAGTGCGTGTTGTCAGTCTCACCATAGGAGTTTTCAATGAATCAGCTGGTCGCCCCAACCTCGGATGACGAGGTTCGCGGATATGTAGCAGCGCTCGGCCTCGATGGCCTCATCGATCTGCACGTGCATTTTATGCCGGATCGAGTGCAGCAAAAAGTCTGGGGCTTCTTCGACCGTCTCCCAGAAATGGGCGAACCCGCGTGGCCAATTCACTACCGCCACAGCGAAGCAGAGCGAGTGCAGATTCTGCGCGATATTGGTGTCACGGCGTTTAGCACACTGAATTATGCGCATCGTCCAGTGATGGCGGAATTCCTCAACGAATACTCGAAGAGGTTTGCCGCACAGCATGATGACGCCATTCACTCGGCAACGTTCTTTCCAGAGCCTGGCGCTGAGGGACTCGTTGCCCGAGTACTCGAAGAAGGTGCGCAGATCTTCAAAGTGCACATCCAGGTGGGCGCATTTTCGGCGCTTGATCCGCTGCTGGCATCCTCGTGGGAATTGATTGCGACCTCGGGTGTGCCGGTCGTCATCCATTGTGGCAACGGCCCGCACGAAGGCGAATTTACCGGACCGGAGCCGATCTATGAGCTGGTTGAACGCTACCCGGATTTGGTGTTGGTCATTGCCCATGCTGGTCTACCTGATTATCAAGCGTTTGCTGAACTGGCACGTCGGGCTCCGAATGTGTATTTGGATACCACGATGGTCGGGACCCCGTATATGGAGCAGGTTGCACCTATGCCGACCGGCTATCTCGACACGATGGCGCAGCTTGCAGACAAAGTGGTCTTGGGTACCGACTTCCCGACGATCCCGCATAGCTACAGTCATCAGCTCGAGGTGTTGCATAACTGGGGGCTTGGCGACGAGTGGATGCGCAAGGTGCTCTGGCATAACCCGAGGCAGCTTTTGAGGTTGGCGTGAGCTCGTCTGCGTCGCAGGCGAACCCCCCTTTACTTGAATCGTCATACAGGGCTATCATCGCTGTATGGCGATGAATAAAAATGTAGCACTGGACGAACTAGCGACAGAAGCCTATGCCCACCTGTTTCAGGCATTCGCAGACCCAGCCCGTCTCGCGATCCTGCAGCACTTGGCCTCGGGAGAGCATCGGGTGCGCGATTTGGTCGACCATATGGGTCTGGCGCAATCCACGGTGAGCAAACATCTGCGGTTTTTAGTGGAGTGTGGATTGATCACACCTCGGCCCGAGGGCCGTGCAACCTGGTACGCGTTAGCCGAACCTGCGCTGTTGAAAATTTTGATTGCCGCTGCTGAAAAAATGTTGGAAGCCACCGGCAACGCCGCGCAACTCTGCGTACATTTGCGCGATGCCGACGAGTCGGTCGTGCGGAAGTGGGGACGGGTATGGGCGTAGGTCATCATCATGGTCCATCGGTAGGCGAGTCGGGACAATCGCCGGATCACCGTAAAAAGCTGTGGATCGCGTTTGGCATCACCGTAATCATTGTGGTGGTTCAGCTGGTCGGTTCCATCGTCACCGGAAGCTTGGCGTTGCTCACGGATACAGTCCACGCCATAACCGATGCCTCCGGACTCTTGGTCGCGCTGATCGCAGCGACCTTAATGCTCAGACCGCCAACTGCAAAACGCACGTGGGGTTTCCGGCGCATCGAAGTCATTGCGGCGCTGGGGCAGGCGGCGTTGCTGCTGGCCATCGGTGTGTACGCCGCCATCGAAGGGATACGTCGACTCGTTGAACCGCCCGAGGTCCCTGCCGTTGAACTACTCATCTTTGGCGTGCTTGGGTTAGCTGCAAACATCGTCGCGATTGCAGTCCTGGCTTCAAGTCGCGGGGCGAACTTCAATATGCGAGCCGCGTTCCTCGAAGTGCTCAATGACGCGCTCGGCTCGGTAGGTGTCATTGTCGCGTCTATTGTCATTGCGACCACCGGGTTCCAACAGGCCGATGCTATCGCTAGCCTATTTATCGTCGCGTTGATCGCACCGCGGGCGTATGTGCTGATGCGCGAAACGCTTCGCGTGCTCATGGAATTCACGCCGAAAGGCCTCGACCTGGCAGCGGTACGTCGTCACATCATGGAGTTGGACCACGTCCTTGATGTGCATGACCTGCATGCGTCCACGGTAGCGACGGGGTTGCCCGTGTTGACCGCGCATATCGTCGTCAAAGATGAATGTTTTACCAGCGGGCACGCGGCAGAGCAGCTGCGGCAAGTTCAGACGTGCGTGACCGAGCACTTCGATGTGGCCATCCATCACTCGACATTCCAGATCGAAACCGCTGGCATTGCAGCACACGAGCCATCGGCCGTCAAGCATAACTAGCCATGTCTCGGCACTCGGGGCACCGTGGCGCGCGTCCTGTCTAGACGCAATCTGGTGCCTGTGTTGTCATGGAAACAGTGGGTTGCCAGGTGCGCAGCTCACTGCCAAAGCGCAATCGATGAAGTCGAAGGGACGCATGCATGACCGAGCTATCAGACCACGGACCAAACCCGTACGTAGTCGATATTGAACAAGCGACCTTAGAAAACGAGAACTACCGCACGACGTTATGGACCGGCAAAAATCTGCAGCTGACCGTAATGACCATTGCTGTGGGTGACGACATCGGACTGGAGGTGCACGGCCATAATGACCAGTTCTTGCGCGTGGAACAAGGCACAGGACACGTCCAAATGGGGCCGACAGAAGATGAGCTGAACTTCGACGAAGTGGTTGAAGACGACTGGGTCATGTGCATCCCTGCGGGCAGTTGGCACAACGTCACGAACGTCGGCGACGAGCCACTGAAGCTGTATTCCATCTATGCCCCGGTTGAACACGCACACGGCACTGTCCACGAGACCAAGGACGATGACCAGCATGACCACTAGCATGTGTTGCTAACAAGCGGCCCGAGGCGTCAGTACCGATCAGGTGCTGGCGCGTTTTTAATTTAACGAGTTGCATGTTCCTTGGTGCATTAGTACACTAATGAACCAGCGAGGTAATGTACCCGCGAAGCTATTTCACAAGTGTGGAAGGTGAGTTCTTATGGGTGATGGTCGTCCACTGTTTATACAAATCGCAGAGAAAATTGAGGCGTCGATACTCGACGGTTCGCTAGCCGAAGACGAGCAGGCACCATCAACGAATGAACTTGCTGTTTTTCACCGCGTCAACCCGGCAACCGCCGGCAAGGGAATCAATCTCTTGGTAGACCGAGGCATCTTGGTGAAACGACGTGGGCTGGGAACATTCGTTGCGCCCGGTGCGCGACAGATTGTACGCGGCGAACGTGTGGAGCAGTTTGCGCAGCATTATCTCGATCCCCTGCTGACGGAGGCAAGGGCAATTGGACTCGATACTCAAGCGGTGCTCGCGATGATTCGCGACCGCAATGCTTCCTAACCAAGGAGAAACCATGACTACCCCCGATACAGTCGAAAGTGTCAGGGCAATCGAAGCAAAAGGCGTCACTCGTCGTTTCAAAAATACCGTTGCCCTTGATAATGTCACACTGAATTTTGAAAAGGATAAAATCCACGGTCTGCTCGGCCGAAATGGTGCCGGCAAGACGACGCTGATGTCGGTCATGACCGCGCAGGACTGGCCCTCCGAAGGCGAGGTGCGAGTTTTCGGTCAGGTGCCGCACGAAAATGAGCAGGTGCTGCCAGATATTTGCTTCGTGCGTGAGGATCAGCGCTATCCCGAGGATGCACTGGCAAAACACGCGTTTGCTGCGGCGCGGTCCGCGTTTGAAAACTGGGACGAGACCTTTGCTAAGCAGTTGATCGACGATTTCCATGTGCCGATGAAGACTCCCATCAAAAAGATGTCACGCGGCCAGAAATCCGCAGTCGGCGTCATCATCGGATTGGCGTCACGGGCCCCGCTGACGGTATTCGATGAACCATATATGGGGCTGGACGCTGTGGCGCGGCAGTTATTTTACGATCTCCTGCTGCAGGACTATTCGGAAAACCCCCGCACCATCGTGGTCTCTTCGCATTTGATTGATGAGATTGCCTACCTTTTGGAACACGTCGTGGTCATTGACCAGGGCGACATCATGGTCGATGAATCGGCAGAGGATCTCGCCGACCGTGCCGTGACACTCGTGGGCCACGGTGATGCTGTCAGACAAGTGATTGGTAACCGCGAGGTGCTCAACCATGAAGAAATGGGCCGCATCGTGCGCACCACTGTGCTCGGCAAACTGTCTGCCGAAGAACGCCAGCTGGTTAACGAACTGGACCTTGATCTCATACCCGTATCCTTACAACAGCTCATCGTGCACATGACACGCAATAACGCCGAAGAGCACCGTGACTCGGAGGGTTTCTAATGACTACTACAACAACGCATTCACCTCAGACAAAACGCTCGAGCTTTGCTCGACTCCCGGCTGCGTTTCGACTGCAGTTTGCGGTCCCATGGACCTTCATCTGGTTACCCATGGCGATCTTTGTGATCGCCTGGGGACTCGGTGTCGGCATTATGGCGTTGATCGATTCGCAGATGACCGAGCGTATTCCAGCTGAAGAACCCATCAACGCAACCGGTTCGGCGCAGGCAGTCATTTGGTATTTAGCCTTTATGGCCGCCTACACGGCATCGCATACCTTCCCGTTCTCGGTGGCGCTGAGCTACAGTCGGCGCGTCTACCTGATCGGCACCTACCTCACGTTTGCTACGGTTGCTGTCGGCTACGGGCTATTCGCGATGCTGTTCTATTGGATTGAACGAGTAACCGACGGCCTTGGCCGTCACATGTATATCTTCGGGGCACCGTTCGTCGATGATGTTGGTGGCATGCTCGGGGTCGGAGCCTTCGGCGCCGTGATGGTGCTGTTCTTCATGTGCTTCGGATTCTTCTGGGCCATCCTGTATCGCAGAGTATCGATCCCGATCCTGTGGACCGTGATCATCGGTGTCATCGCCCTGATTCTCGGAGTGGTAGCCCTGGTGACGATCAACGAGTGGTGGCCAAATGTTGGTCTCTGGTTCGTCGATCAGACGGCCTTTACACTGGCCGGTTGGGGCTTCCTTGCCACCGTCCTGCTGGGCGGGCTCAACTATTGGCTCATTCGCAAAGCAACCGTAAGCTAGGTACGAGTTTGTCCAACGTTAGCGGTGTCCATAACTGGAATCATCCAGTTGTGGACACCGCTACTTGCGGTTCACTAGATTGCGAGTATGAGGCGATAAGTTGTCCCTTATTTGATGTTCAGCTCAAAAAATCCACGGCCTTGACGTACGTCAAGGCCGTTTTGCTGGAACATCCGTAGGATGAGAAACATCCTGAGGATAAGGATGCCGAACAGTAACGACTTACAGCAAGGAATGATATGGCTGCCACTACCAACACCCAAACACTTCTTCGGGCTGAAGGTTTTTCTTGCCCGTCGTGTGTGAACAAAATTGAGAAACGTGTCGGACGTATGAAAGGCGTCGAGCAGGTCAAGGTGCACTTCGCTACGGCACGCATTGAAGTTGAGCATGACGAATCCGAGGTATCCGTTGAGGATCTTGTCGCTGCTGTCGCCAAAGCCGGCTACAAGGCGACTCCCTCGCCGTTCTAACAGCAGATAAAGGAAGGCTTTTCTCGTTGAACTGGTTTCAAAAATGGTGGTACGGTAATTGGTCCGTAGCCGTGGTGTCCGGCCTGTTGATCATGCTCTCGTTCGCCGTGGAACACTTGGCCAATGGTGCATGGAACGTTACGGTGAGCCCACAATGGTGGGTTGATGCGGGGGAGCACGCCCATGGTTCCGGTCATGTGTTCACGTTGGCAAACCTCCTGATGCTGGCCGCCGCTGTCGTGGCTGGGTACAACATTGTTCTCAACGCCGTGCGCGCATTGGTAACCAAGATGATCAGTATTGATCTGTTGGTATCAGTTGCTGCCATCGGTGCAGTGATCATCGGCAACTTCTGGGAAGCCGCCGCGGTGACCTTCCTGTTTGCCATCGGCCACGCGCTCGAAGCGGCCACGATGAATAAGACGCGGTCTGCTTTGGCCGAGCTCGTTGCAGTCGCCCCCGACACCGCGGTGGTTGTGCGAGATGGTGAACAACAAGAAATTGCGGCGCATCAGGTGCGAATGGGTGAAATCGTACTGGTCAAGAATGGCGCGAAAGTGCCGGTTGATGGTCAAGTCGTTGCAGGGACCGGTGCTCTTGACGAGGCGTCTATCACCGGTGAATCCATTCCAGTGGAGAAAGCCAAGGGTGACCAAGTCTTCGCTGGAACAATATCGCGCAGCGGATTTCTACAAGTCTTGGCGACAGGCATCGGTGCTGATACGACACTTGCCCATATTATCCACCGTGTAGAAGAAGCACAGGACGCCAAGGCGAAAACTCAGGCATTTATTGATCGCTTCTCGACGTGGTACACTCCGGCAGTATTTATTCTCGCGCTGCTAGCAGGTCTGATAACCCAAGACGTCGTGCTGGCCCTGACCCTATTAGTTATCGGTTGCCCCGGAGCCTTGGTCATTTCCATACCCGTCGCTATTGTGGCCGGTATTGGGCGGGCCGCACGAAACGGTATTCTCATTAAAGGCGGCGAGTACCTTGAGACGTCCGCGAAGATTTCTGCTGTTGCCGTTGACAAGACAGGTACCCTCACCGAAGGCCGACCTGAGCTAACCGATATTGTTGTGCTGGCGCCCAATATGGAGCGTCTCGATGTTCTCCGCTGGGCCGCAGCAGCAGAGGCTGGTTCGGAACACCCGTTAGCGCGCCCCATTCTGGCCGCAGCAACCAAACAAGGTGTGGCACCGGTCGGGTTTCCCGGCGATGTCACACCCGTTGTAGGTAAAGGCATAGTCGCGGACGTGGATGGGAAACGCGTGCTGATTGGCAACGCCCCGCTGTTAGCACAATATGGCATCACCGACTATAGTGCCGCCGATGAGGCAGCGAATAAGCTGGCTGCAGACGGCAAGACCCCGATGATAGTGGCTATCGATGATGCCCTCATCGGAGTGCTTGCGGTTGCCGACCAAATTCGTGAAGATGCACCGAGAATGATAGCCAGCCTGCACGATGCCGGTGTGGACAAGGTGGTCATGCTGACCGGCGATACCCAACTGGTGGCGGAAGCTATCGGTAAGGCCACGGGCATCGATGAGATTCATGCATCCTTGTTGCCCGAAGACAAACTCGACGCAGTAGCGGCCATGCAGCGCGATGGGCATACCGTTGCCATGGTTGGTGACGGTGTGAACGATGCACCGGCCCTAGCAACCGCCAATATCGGTGTGGCAATGGGTGCGGCTGGCTCCGCGGTCGCCGTCGAAACCGCAGATATCGCACTCATGGGCGACAACTTGATGAAATTGCCCGAATCAGTCAGCCTCGCGAAGCGAACCGTCAATGTGATGCGACAGAACATCGTCATAGCCTTGGCGACCGTGGTGGCACTGTTGGTCGGCGTATTTGCTGGTGGAGTCACCATGTCGGTCGGCATGCTTGTCCACGAGGGTTCCGTGTTGGTCGTCATTTTGAATGCCATGCGTCTGATGCGGAACGACAAATACTCTACGGCGATGTCCAAAACTGAACGGAGCCCATCGGCACAAGCCAAGGGTCATCAGGCAGTGGACGCTTAAACGTTGGCGTCCACAATGTACAAAGATCAACAAGGAGGAGAACATGACAGAAAAACATTTTTCCATCGAAGGTAACATCGAACACTTCACGATCGCAGATATTGCCAACGAAAGCCCGGACTTCCGCAAAACACTCTGGACCGGCAAACACTCCCAGATTGTCATTATGACCGTGCCGGTCGGTGGCGAGATCGGAGATGAGGTGCACGAAAACACCGACCAGATCCTGACCTTTATTTCAGGTACCGGTGAGGCAGACCTCAACGGCGAGACGCACCCCATTGCCGCAGGAGACCAGTGCGCAGTCCCCGCCGGAGCCCAGCACAACTTCCGCAACACCGGCGACGAACCGCTGGTACTTTACACCATCTACTCGCCTCCAGAGCATTCGGCCAGTGCACAATACTCCACCAAAGAAGAAGCCGACGCGGCTGAAGCCTCAGGAGAAGACGCCCCACCGCAAGCCTAAGCGCACCGTTTGCCTAGTACTACAGTCGCTTTTATTTTTGGTGGTGTCGGCGGTTTAATCGGACAGTGCTGAAATGTCGTGTTAATTCTGTCGTATGAGTGAGAATATT
>NZ_BAAGSP010000045.1:0-9304 GCF_054782375.1 Yaniella soli | reverse complement strand
GATCATCAATGACTGGGGGCACACGATCATGCCCAAGAACCGGACCGGCCCACCATCCATCCTGCCGGATATCTGGTGTACTTATAAGCTAACGGGGGTCGAGTACGACCACATGAAAGCCACTGTCCTCGCTGAGGTTATCACTCCAGCCCACTGACGGAAATTATCGTTGATCTAGCCCGGGGAAGCGCATCTCTTCACCATACCCCTCCCCCGTATCCACGCGAGGCGAACAGACCGGCTTGACCCATACCCCTATGGGGTATATAACTAAAAGTAGTTTACGATGAAAAAACGAGGTAAAGCGCATGACGACGACGCATGAAAATCCCGGCCCACACGGCTACTCCTCCTCCAAAGAGGCGTACCTCAAACGTTTGGCGCGCATTGAAGGACAAGTACGCGGCATACGGCGAATGGTTGAGGATGACACCTACTGCATTGATTTGCTGACACAGATTTCGGCGGTCAACAAGGCTATGCACTCATTGAGTCTCGGCTTGGTGACCGACCACATGAATCACTGCGTCATCGACGCCGTTGCGTCGGGTGACGAAGCAGTAATCGAAGAAAAAGTACAAGAAGTCTCGGCCACTATCGGTCGACTCCTGCGTTAGAAAAGGACAAACATTCATGGCACAAACCACTCTGAAACTCGAAGGCCTGACCTGCCAGGGCTGCGTCGGCTCCGTCACTGACGAGCTGCAGTCCCTACCCGGCGTCACCGACGTCAACATCGATCTGGTCAACGGTGGCGTATCCACCGCAACCGTGACGTCTAACCCCACTCCCTCAACCCAGCAGCTGCACGACGCGGTAGCCGAAGCTGGCTACACCGTGGTCGACTAGCAGCTGGCCTCAAAACGAAGGATTCCCATGACTACCCAAACGAACGACAGCCGTGAAGTGCAACTGGATATCAGTGGCATGTCATGCGCGTCGTGCGTGGGCCGGGTGGAACGCCAGCTCGAAAAAATCGACGGCGTCGAAGCCTCGGTCAACCTGCCACTCAACCAGGCCTACCTCAAGGTACCTGCGGGACTGGAAGATCGAATTTTGATCGACGCGGTCTCCACCGCTGGTTATGATGCTGCAGTCCACGGCGATCAACCACCGGTATCAGACGATGATTCCGATGAAGACACGCACGAAGACCCAAAAGTCGATGACGCCCCGGGTGTGGCCGAGCTGAAGCCTCGCCTGATTGTCTCAGCTGTGCTGACCGTTCCGCTGTTCTTGATCTCCATGTTCACGGTCTTCCAGTTCCCACACTGGGGTTGGGTAGCCATGGCACTTTCGTTACCCATCACGTTTTGGGGTGGCTGGCCATTCCACCGTGGCGCGATGAAGGCTGCGCGGCACGGCAACTCGACCATGGACACACTGGTGTCGATCGGTGTGACTGCGGCCTGGGTGTATTCGACCGTCGAACTGGCACTCAACCCAACGATGACGCTCGCCGCGGGAACACACGACCATACGCTGTATTACGAAACCGCCGGTGTCGTCACCACCTTCTTATTGCTAGGACGCTACCTTGAAGCTCGTGCGAAAAACCGCGCCGGTGAGGCACTGCGTTCGCTGCTAAACCTGGCCGCAAATAAAGCGACCGTCCTGCGCGACGGCCAAGAAGTCGTCATTGATGCGGCCAAACTCCAGGTCGGCGATGAGCTCGTCGTTCGTCCCGGCGAAAAGATCGCAACCGACGGGTTTGTCGTCGCAGGTCATTCGGCCATTGATACCTCGCTCATCACCGGCGAATCAGTGCCGGTCGAAGTCTCCGAAAGCGACACCGTCACGGGTGCGACCATCAACACTTCCGGACGCTTGATCGTCCGCGCGACCCGTACTGGCTCCAATACGACCCTGGCACAGATGGGAAAGCTGGTCTCCCGAGCCCAGTCTGAAAAAGCACCGATTGCCCGCCTGGCCGACCGAATCTCTGCGGTATTCGTACCAATCGTGTTGGTCATCGCGCTCATCACGTTGGCCGCATGGCTCATGTTCGGGGACCCTGCCACCGCATTCCGTGCGGCAGTGACTGTCTTGATCATCGCCTGCCCGTGTGCCCTCGGCTTAGCCACCCCGATTGGTCTACTGGCCGGTACCGGCCGTGCATCACAAATGGGCATTTTGATCAGCGGTCCGCAGGTGCTGGAAGACTCCCGCGGCGTGGATACCGTGGTGTTGGATAAAACCGGCACCATCACTAAAGGTGAAATGGCCGTCTCCGATGTCCTGACCTTCGAGGATCGCAACGTCGACGAAGTCCTGGTGGCCGCAGCTGCCGTTGAACTGGGATCCGAGCACCCGATCGCTCACGCCATCGTGACGGCGGGCAAGAACGTGACCGAGTTGCCAGAGGTCACCGAATTCGTATCCACCGCTGGTGGCGGGGTCATTGGGACCGTGTCGATGCATGGCACCCACTATCGTGTCGCTGCCGGACGCTCCACATTCATCGTTGAACATACTGGCGAACTCACCTCGGCCCAAGACCAAGCGCTGGCCGATGCGGAAGCAGCAGGGGCGACGGCCATTTGGGTTGCGATCGATGGTCAACTGGCCGGGATCATTTCCCTGCAGGACCAGATCAAAGACACGTCAGCGCAAGCGATCGCTGAGTTGAAAAACATGGGCATCACCCCGATGCTACTGACCGGCGATAATGAGTCAGTCGCTCGCCAGGTTGCTGCCGAAGTCGGTATCGACCCCGACGACGTGTTCGCGGGTGTCCGTCCTGATGACAAGGTTGACAAGGTCAAAACACTCCAGGGCCAAGGCAAGACGGTCGCGATGGCCGGTGATGGCGTCAACGATGCTCCCGCACTGGCGCAAGCGGATCTTGGAATCGCCATGGGATCAGGAACTGATGTCGCTCGTGAAGCAGCTGACATTACCGTCATGGGTTCATCGCTGACCCAGGTCTCACAATCGCTGCAGTTATCCCGCAAGACGCTGCGCATTATCCGGACTAACCTCTTCTGGGCGTTCGCCTACAACACTGCCGGCATTCCGATCGCAGCCTTCGGTCTACTCAACCCGATGTTTGCCGGTGCTGCGATGGCCGCATCATCGGTACTGGTTGTACTCAATTCCCTGCGACTGACTCGCTTCGGCCGCTGACGGGTGAGATTGCACAAGGTGTTGACCCCGCTCGGCGGTGGTGAGACGGTCCACGAAACGGGCCGCCACCGCCGCCGTCTGGTTGTCTCGGTCAAAACTCGGGTTCAGTTCGGCGATATCAGCGTGCACGAGTTTGCCTGACGCTGCCACGTGATCGATCACTGCGGACACCAGTGGCAGCGGCACACCATAGGCCGCCGGTGCGCTGACCGCCGGTGCGGTTGCTGCCGGCAGCACGTCCAAATCAATGGTCAGGTAGACGACATCCACCTGCTCGAGCAACTGTGCCACGGCAGCGCCGGCTTCGCTTGGATAGGTGATCCAACGATCATCGGTAATCCACCGTATGCCAGTATCTTTGGCCCGATTGAACAGCTCAGCAGTATTCGAGGCCTCGGCGATACCAAGCGCGGTGACCTGTGTTTGCGCACCAGACTGTGCTTCGGCCGCCATGATTTGCGCGAACCCGGTGCCCGAAGTCGCCTGCTCATCCGACCGGTTATCCAAGTGGGCATCCAGGTTAATAATGCCCAGCCGTGCATTCGGGTACGCGCCGCGCACACCCAGATAGGAAGCCCAGGCAAGCTCGTGGCCACCGCCCAGCCCGACGGTCAGTTTTCGTTGCTGCAACAGTTGTGACAGTGCTTGCCCGTAGCGTTGCTGGGCGGATTCCAGCTCCCCATCGGAGACGATGACGTCCCCACCATCGAAAAGTGGGACCTCATGATGCACAGCCATTGACCCCAGTGCGGAACGGATGGCTGCCGGACCTTCTGCAGCACCGGTGCGACCTTGGTTGCGGCGAACACCCTCATCGGAGACGAATCCCAGCAGCGCGAAACCCGCTTGCGCATTGTCGACCGGGGCGATCGTTGAGTGCCAACGCTTCTGTTGTTGCCCGGAACCATCGTGACGGCCGGTCCAGGTGGGGAAAGCAAATTCTGTCATGGCTCCAGCTTAGAACGCTGCGAGCGCCACACGAAACATCTACGCCCGCTGTTTCTTGCCGGGCCCGAGCGTGAAGTACCACGTGTAGAAGCCGATCCACCCGGTGGCGAAGATGCCCGTTTTGCCTGCCGCACTGATGCCCATCCGATCTGCGAGTTTGCCGAGCCCGGCCACGCCGCCGGTCACCGCGAGGAATCGCACCATCCGCGCCGGCACAGACAGTGCCATGAACCGGCCAAAGTCTGCCTCACCATGGGCCAGCGTGCGGGCATAAATTTTATAAGGCACGCCCCGCGTCGGGCCCAGTACCAGTGCCGACCAACCCTGCTCATCGAGCTGGCGCTCTACTGTGGCCACCATCTGCGCAGACACCCCGGGAACCGAGGTCAAGATGTTTTCGGTATCCTCAGGTCGCATCTGCTGGGCCACCTTGAACGTCGTAGCCCCTCCGATCAGTGCACCGGCGAGCGCTGAGACCGTCGTCGCCATGCCATGTTTGGGACGGTGGAGTGCTAACCAACTCGTCCAGACGTCTGGCACGACAAAGAATAGTGTGGCTTCAGCGGTACCCCATGTAGCGGCAATACCGTGGTCAACCGATGGACGGAACACCTGGCACCAACTCCAAGATCAAGGTGGTCAAGAATCTCTAGGTTTCAGCCTAGCTCAGCGCCTACACTGGAGCAGTACTTCCACTCCTGATCCCATCGAGGAATCATGTCAGAACCACAACCACCACATGGCACGGACCGCCGAGCCATCCGGCAGCGTTCCACGGGCTGGGCAGCCACGTTGGCCGACGTCATGTACGCCGCCAAACTCACGCCCAACAAAGTATCCGTGGGTTCGGTGCTGTTTGCGGCACTGGGTGCGGCGAGCTTTATCGCATCAGCATTGGTCACCACCGACGGGGCACGGGCCGCGTGGCTTATCGTCGCTGCCCTGTGTATCCCGTTGCGGTTACTGCTCAACATGTTGGATGGCATGCTTGCCGTCGAGAAGGGCCTGCACACACCCACCGGGGATCTCTTCAACGAGGTGCCCGACCGTCTCGCTGATCTGCTGTTACTCGCCGCCGCGGGATACGCGACTGTCGGTGTCTGGCAGGCTGCCGGCGTTGACTGGGGTGTGGTGATCGGGTGGGCTGCAGCCGCTGCGGCTATCCTGACCGCCTATGTTCGCACCCTGGGCGCAGCCAATGGGGTCGGCAACTTCTTCGAGGGGCCCATGGCCAAACCGGCCCGCATGTGGGTGCTCGTGGTGGCCAGCCTCGCGTCGCTGTTTGAACCACTCTTCGACCGGCACGGACTGTTCGTAGCACTCGGCTTGGCCGTGATCTTACTGGGCTCGATCATCACCGTCATGGTGCGACTCAAGCACATTGCCACAGCACTGCACGCGAGAGAGGATGCGACCCCATGAAAGTTTCGAATGTGTTCCGGCGTGGGCTCTCGGGGTTGATCACCACTGCCTCGGGTGCACGGCCCACTGCAGAAGGAGCCGATGGTGGCGAACCACAGTTCCCACCGCAGGCCATCTATTATGCGAATCATTCATCGCACCTGGATTTTGTCACCCTGTGGGCCATTATGCCCGCCGAGCTCCAGCCCCGCGTGCGGCCAATTGCCGCGGCCGACTATTGGGGTTCGGGTCTCAAGAAATCCATTGCCACCCGCATCTTCAATGCTCACCTGGTGCATCGGTCCAATGATCGCCCGCATACACGTGCTGATGCTCGTACCAGTCGCCAAACCGATTCGGGCAGCTCACCGAAAACCAGTCAGCTCACCGGCATGACGGAAATCCTGGATGCCGGGGATTCGCTCATCATTTTTCCGGAAGGAACCCGGGGCCCTGGCGACGAGGTCGCAACGTTCCAAGCGGGGCTCTACCGGCTGGCGTGCCACGCACCCGATGTGCCCGTCGTACCGGTCACGCTGAAAAATTTAGGACGCATGCTCCCCAAAGGCGAGATCATCCCGGTCCCCCATCTCTCCCAAGTCGTCGTGCATAAGCCGCTACATGTGGAGCCGACAGAATCCCAGGAAGACTTCCTCACCCGGGCGCGTGCCGTATTGGTCCACGAGCTGCAGTCAAAACCGCAGACTGAAGGAGACACCGAATGATCGGTCTGATAGATTCCACCGTCATCTGGTTATTCGTCGGGATCGGTGGCATTCTCGTATTAGCCACCGCCATCGCCGCAATCCTCGGTATTGCCAACCGCGGCAAAGACAATTCGACGCTGAAAAACCTGAACCAACGCATCGCCGCGTGGTGGATCATGGCCGTTGGTTTGGCCGCGACGCTACTGATCGGTGAGACCGCTGTCATTGTGTTGTTTCTGGTGCTGTCATTTCTTGCGCTGCGTGAGTTCCTCACGATCGCCCCGACGCACCGGTCGGATCATAAGACCCTTATCTGGCTGGTCTACATCATTCCGGTGATCAACTACTGGTTTCTTTGGGAACACTGGTACGGGGCGTTTGCCGTGCTCATCCCCGTCTACGCGTTTTTATTCTTGCCGATCCGTAACGCACTGGCCGGTGACACCAGCAATTTCTTGCAGCGGGCCGCACTGATCCAATGGGCGCTGATGGTGTGTGTCTACGCCATCAGCCACATACCGGCCATCATGCAGCTGCCGGTGATGATGGATATGGGCCGCGAGGCCGCAGAAGGGGCCCCGCTTGGCTCGGGTGGTGCCCAGGGTGCATTGCTGATGTTGTTCCTCGTGGTGGTGGTTCAACTTTCTGATGTGTTCCAGTACGTGTGGGGCAAGACGCTGGGCAAACATCCGGTCGCGCCGTCGGTTTCGCCCAATAAAACGTGGGAGGGACTCATCGGTGGCGTGCTCACCGCAACGGCCATTGGTGCCGCCCTGTGGTGGATCACGCCGTTTACGTGGTGGCAAGCGGCCATGCTGGCGTTCGTCTCGTGTCTGATGGGATTCTTTGGTGGCTTGGTGATGTCGTCCATCAAACGCGACCGTGGCGTCAAGGACTTTGGTGCAACGATCGCCGGACACGGCGGCATCATGGATCGTTTAGATTCCCTGAGCTTCTCGGCTCCGGTGTTTTTCCACCTGGTCCGGTTTTTCTTCACAACCTAGCGGGTCAAGACACCAAAGTATAGCTAGTTGAACTCAGCGTCGCGTTTAGCCATCCCACTCCACGGCAGTGACACTTTCGACCAGCCCAGATAACGTTGCCCGAGGCCAGGTCTTCATCTGAACGCGCTGTCGGCTATAAGACGTTTACCCGGCGCCCCGAAACCATAGAGAATCCACGATAGACACCGAACCGGATATTAGGTAACAAGAGGTTCTGGATGCATCACAGGAATAGCGATCGCTCTGGGGCACATACCTCAGAGCAACCGCTATCCTCTGTCCGCGTAGCCCCACGTCAGTATTCAATCACCACGCGGCCATCGATCGTACCGTTGCGCATCTCGTCGAAAATACCGTTGAGATCTTCCAGCGGGCGACGCTGATACGTTGGTTTGATCTTGCCAGCGGCATAGAGCTCCAACGCTTCAATCATGTCCTGACGCGTCCCTACAATCGAGCCTCGGACCGTCAGTCCGTTTAGCACGACATCGAATACAGACACATCGAACTTACCTGGCGGGAGACCATTAAAGACGATCGTGCCACCACGACGTGACATACCAATTGCCTGACTGAACGCTTGTTCGTGGACAGCCGTCACGAGAACTCCGTGAGCGCCGCCAACCTGTTTTTGAACTTCAGCAGCTGGATCGGACTCGGCTGCATTGATGGCTATCTCGGCACCATGTTTTTGGGCTAGTTCTAACTTGTCATGGGTAATATCAACTGCTATAACGCGCAAACCCATGGCGACTGCATATTGCACCGCCAGGTGCCCTAACCCACCAATGCCGGAGATCACGACCCAATTACCGGGCTGAGCTTCGGTTTCTTTCAACCCCTTATAGACGGTAACGCCTGCGCACAAGACGGGACCGACTTCATATGGATCCGCACCCTGAGGAATCTTCGGGGCATATCGCGTATCAATGAGCATATATTCGCCGAACGAGCCATCCGTCGAATATCCACCATTCACTTGCTCGTGACAGAGTGTCTCCCAGCCTCGTCGACAGTATTCACAGTTGCCGCAGGCACTCCAGAGCCATGCGTTACCTGCTACATCTCCGACCTCAAAATTGACTGCGTCTTCGCCTAGCTCTTCAACAACCCCCACGCCTTCGTGCCCAGGGATGAAGGGTGGTGATGGCTTGACCGGCCAGTCTCCCTCCATGGCATGGAGGTCCGTGTGACACACCCCGGTTGAAATCAATTTCACCAGCGCCTGGTACTTGCCGGGTTTTGGTTTTTCAGTGTTCTCGATCTCAACGGAGTCGCCAAATTCCTTAACAACTGCGGCTTTCATAGACATAAGTACATGCTCCTAGCTTTACCAGATGTGATGAACCAGTTGCGCCTTGAACGGCGTCATGTCACTGCCCTCGCGTATAGGTGTCGTAGAGCATTCGTATTCCTTCGAACGAATTCACCCAGACGCTCAGTTAGTGATGTACAACACATTAGCCACGGGTGGGTTGCATCAACGTTGCAATCGCACCGCAAGCTGCTAGCTATCTATTCGAGGGGCCTGGTGGCGGGCCGCGCTGTTGGCGTTCGTCTCGTGCTTGATGGGATCCTTTGGTGGCTTGGTGATGTCGTCCATCAAACGCGACCGTGATGTCAAGGACTTTGGTGCCACGATCGCCGGACATGGCGGCACATGGATCGTTTAGATTCCCTGAGCTTCTCGGCTCCGGTATTTTTCCACCTGGTCCGGTTTTTCTTCACGACCTAGGCAATCAAGAAGGCTTTCGCACCAGTCACGCACTGTTCAATAGCGTCCAGCGACGTAGCGGTATCCACGACCAGTTGAATCCGCCCTGAGCACCCCGGTCCGTGTGATACACAACCTGGTCAGAGTGGAAATACCCCTGGTCTCGGGCCATCTGCAACGCGCCAATGCATAGATCGGTGCGCATATGATTGGCGGTATTCCACCCGATGACCATCCCGGTACATAAATCAATGACGGTAGCCAAATACAACCAGCCCTGCCCTGCTTGGATTCCAGTCATCGTTGCAACACTCTGAAGTTCAGAGGTGTGTGATGGTCGAGCGGCCAAGAGGAAAAGCTAATCCGCAATACAAAGCCAAAGAACGTGAAGCGTTCTTCCGACG